>JBCBUN010000411.1:0-2396 GCA_039818145.1 Pseudomonadota bacterium | reverse complement strand
GTAAGAGTCTGTTTGATCATGCATATAAACCCCGGCTCTCTTTACGGGTTTTCCCCTTGTATGAAAGCCGCGGCCCCCTGTTTCAAATAAATACGCGCCGTAACACTTACGGCGTAACCACCACTTTGCCGATGACGCGCCTGTCACGCAACTGACACATGGCCTCGGCAGCCTGATTCAGCGAAAAAGTGGCGTAAACATATGGCCGAATTGTGCCCGCCGCCGCCATTTCGTCAATCGCAGCAAAGTTTTGGGCCCCTTTAGCTGGGTCACGGCGGCCATACTCGCCTGCCCGGACGCCAACCACCGAAAACCCCTTGATAAGCGGCATATTGACAGAGACCTCCGGAATCCGACCGCTGGCAAATCCAATCACGAGCAATCGACCACCCCAGGCGATGCACCGGACGCTTTCGTCAAACACGTCCCCACCCACCGGGTCATAGATAACGTCAGCGCCCTGACCATTGGTCAGTTCCTTGACCCTGTCCTTGAATCCGTCATTGGTATTGATGACGTGGTCAGCTCCACGCGTCTGGAGAACGTCCAGCTTTTCCTGGGAGCTTGCTGTCGCGATGACCGTTGCGCCCAACTGCTTGCCCAGATCTACCGCCGCCATTCCCACGCCGCCGGCTGCGCCATGCACCAGCAGCGTCTCGCCAGCTTCGAGATGACCCCGACGCACCAGCGAGACATAGGCTGTGAGATAGGCGGTGGTGTACCCGGCCGCTTCTTCATAGGACATGGCGGCAGGCATCGGCCGACAGCCACTCGCCTGTGTGTTGGCCAGTTCCGCCATGCCGCCTGTTCGAAGCCCGGCAACCACTTTGTCACCGACGCTGAACGTCTCAACACCGGGGCCAACCGCCACCACGTCGCCGGCAGCCTCCATGCCCGGTGTGAAAGGCATTGGCGGCTTGAACTGGTACTTCCCCTGTACCATCAGCAGATCAGGAAAATTGACCGCACACGCACGAACGCGGATTTGGATTTCTCCGTCGCCAGGCGCCGGGAGATCAATGTCTTCAATGACAATGTCAGTAATGTCGTCTGACAGCGCGTTGACCCGCACAGCCTTCATGGCAGTACCTCACATAAACAGGGTTGCTTGATTTCCGACTGGCTAAAGCGCTGCGGCAATGTCGCTGACGATTTCCAGATTCACGTCTTTGGCGCGTTTGGAGACACCGCTCATCGCCGTAAAGCCATGGGGAAGGTCGCCGTACTCGCGGAACGTGACCTGCACACCCGCGTCTTCAAGCCGCCGGGCATAAGCCTCACCCTGATCGCGAAGCGGGTCAAAACCGGCTGTGTAGACCAGCGCTTTGGGCAATCCGCTCAGGTCATCAACCAGCCCGGGACTTGCCATGGGTGCGGTCTTGTCACCACCTTCCGGCATATAGAGGCTCTCAAACCAGCGCATGGTTTCGGTGTTGAGAGGGACGCAGTCTCCGCAGCTTTGCATGGAGCCCGCCTCATCGGTCATGTCCACCCACGGGTAAATCAGCACTTGGAGTGCCGGTCCGGTCTCACCCCGGCGGTTCATCTCCTGCGCCACGATGGTTGCCAGATGCCCGCCGGCACTGTCACCGCCGACGGCCACCCGTTCAGCGGTGCCCGCAAACTGAGCGGCATTGTCACGCACCCATTTGAAGGCCGCAATCGCATCTTCAGCGGCCGCGGGGAACACATGCTCCGGGGCCATCCGGTAGTCGACGGAAATGACACCTGTGCCGGTCTCAGCGGCGATGAGCGAACAGAAGTGATCGCAGGTATCAAGGTCACCGATGACACAGCCACCCATATGAAAATACACCATGAGGGCATCATTGGTTTTGCCGTTGATCGGCCAGTAGTGCCGTGCACGCAAGCTGCCGCCGGGACCGGGGATGGAAAGGTCGGTAACACCCACATCCTTGGAACGCGGCGCATTCATCATGGCAAAGCCGGCGCGAGTTGCCGCCCGCCCTTCGGCAACAGGCAAAGTGTGGACACCGGGGCCTTTGCCTGCCTGTGCCGTCAGAAACCCGACACCAGGGTCAATCTCGCGCCCATCAACGCTGAGCACCGCACCTTTTGACATGGATCGCAAAATGCCGGCAGGCAGGCGCATCATCGTACGCGCCATGAATTGTTGAGCGCTCATGAGCACTTCCTTCCCAAGTCAGATTTCAATTGCGCAGATATTAGTCGGAATCTTCAAGCCGTGGCAGGGCATTTACGCCGCCAAGAAAAAGCTTGGTCGCAAAGTCTGCCGCTGCTGCTGCATCAAACGGCTCACGCGCCTGCATCCGGTCGCCGACTTCAAACGCAATGCCCACAAAGGCGGCGGTGAGATATTCTGGATCGACCTTTGGCAGAACGTCTTGCGAGATCGCGCGATCGATATCAAGACG
>JBCBUN010000410.1:0-2400 GCA_039818145.1 Pseudomonadota bacterium | reverse complement strand
GCACCCAAGGTCGAACACCGGGCCGTCCACGCCGCGCTTCAAAAGATCGTCCAGTGCCATCAGGCAGCCGGAGGTGGTGGGGTGCTGGCCGGTACCAAACGCCTCTCCGGCTTCGATCAGAAGCGAGTGGGTGCCGCCGGGGGCGGGTTCGTCATGGCTGCCATGGATATGGAAGCGTCCGGCACGCACAGGTTTGAGGTCTTCGAGGCCGCGCTTGACCCAGTCTTGGTTTTCCAACGGCTCCAAAGTAAAGCCCGGTTCGTGGCCCAGAGCCTGCTCGATAAGGGCGCTGAAATCGGCGCGCTCGGGCTTTTCTGCCAGCAGGACTGTTACCGCATAGTCACCGCCGATTTCCTCGAAGGCTGAAACAGACAGAACGTCCGGGTTTGTTTCGGTCAGCCAGTCGGTTGCCGTATCTGCATCCTCGCGGGTGAGCTGAATGACGGCCTGCCAGAGGTCAGGTTCTTTACTCATGGCCGCTCCACAAAACTCGCGATCACCTTTTTGGTGCCTGCTTTTTCAAACTCGACGGTTAGCTTGGTGCCTTCAATATCCTGAATGCGGCCATAGCCAAACTTTTGATGGAAGATACGCTCGCCGCGCTCAAAGCCCTCAGCATCCGGTGCTGAGGTGGCAATCAGGGTTGCCTGGGCATCGATCATGGGTGCCCGCCTGGGTGGCGCTGCGTGATTGCCCGCCTTGGCCTTCGCGCGCTGCCAGCCGGGGCTTGAATACTCACTGCCTGCAAATCCGCCTTCATCAAAGCGGGAGGGGCCATAGGAATAGGTGTCGCCCTGGCTTTCGACTTCTACATTGGCTTCCGGCAATTCGTCGATGAAGCGCGACGGCAGGGAGTTTTGCCACAGATTGTGAATGCGCCTGTTGGCGGCGAAGGAAATCTTGGCGCGCTGCTTGGCGCGGGTGATGCCCACATAGGCCAGGCGGCGTTCTTCTTCGAGGCCGGCAAGGCCGCTTTCATCGAGGGCGCGCTGATGGGGAAAGAGGCCTTCCTCCCAACCCGGCAGGAAGACTGTTTCAAACTCCAGGCCCTTGGCTGCGTGCAGGGTCATGAGGTTGATCTTGTCGTCGGCTTCCTGATCTTCGCGATCCATCACCAAAGACACGTGCTCAAGGTAGCCCGCCATGTTCTCGAACTGCTCCATGGAGCGGACGAGCTCCTTGAGGTTGTCCAGGCGGCCCGGGGCATCGGCGGATTTATCGTTCTGCCACATCTCGGTGTAACCAGACTCATCCAGAATCTGCTCAGCGAGTTCCGTATGCGGCAGGGCAGGCATCAGTTGCCGCCAGCGCTCAATGCTCTCCACAAAGATGGTGAGGGCGCGGCGTGCCTGCGGCTTCAGCTCTTCAGACTCAATCAGCGGGCGTGCGGCACGCCAAAGCGACGTGCCCTGTGCCCGCGCTGCCTGGTGAAGGGTCTGCACGGCAACATTGCCAAGGCCGCGTTTGGGTTTGTTGATGATGCGCTCAAAAGCGAGGTCGTCATCCGGCTGGGCGACGAGGCGGAAATAGGCGTTGGCATCTCGAATTTCGAGACGCTCATAGAAGCGTGGGCCACCGATGACGCGGTAGGGCAGGCCGAGATTGATGAAGCGGTCTTCGAACTCCCGCATCTGGAAGGAGGCGCGCACCAGGATTGCCATCTCGTTGAGCTGGTGATCCTTGCGCTGGTACTGCTCGATGTCCTCGCCGATGGTCCGGGCTTCTTCTTCGCCATCCCAGACGCCGCGCACGGTCAGCTTTTCGCCGTCATTCGTGTCCGTCCACAGGGTTTTGCCAAGCCGGCCTTCATTGGCGGTGATGAGGCCTGAGGCAGCTTGCAGAATGTGGGGTGTTGAGCGGTAATTCTGCTCGAGGCGCACTACCGTCGCGCCGGGGAAGTCTTTTTCAAACTTCAGGATGTTGTCGACTTCAGCGCCGCGCCAGCCATAGATGGACTGGTCGTCATCCCCAACGCAGCAGATGTTCTTGTGGCCGCGCGCCAGCAGCCGAAGCCACAGATATTGGGCGACGTTGGTGTCCTGATACTCGTCTACCAGAATGTATTTGAACCGCTGCTGGTAATCTTCCAGCACTTCCGGGTGCTCCTGGAAGATGCGCAGGTTCTCCACCAGCAGGTCGCCGAAATCCACAGCGTTGAGGGTTTTGAGCCGGGCCTGATAGGCGGCATAGAGTTCGGCACCCTTGCCGTTGGCAAAGGCGAAGCTCTCTCCCTTGGGCACCTGGTCCGGGGCAAGCGCCCGGTTCTTCCAGCTGTCGATGAGATTGGCCAGCTGGCGGGCGGGCCAGCGTTTTTCGTCAATGTCCGCCGCCTTGATGATCTGCTTCATCAAGCGCACCTGGTCGTCTGCATCCAGAATTGTGAAGTCTGATCTCAGATCA
>JBCBUN010000409.1:0-2404 GCA_039818145.1 Pseudomonadota bacterium | reverse complement strand
CGCGTACTCTTCGGGCGGGTGAAAGCTACCGGGCTCCCAATCGCGCTGGAATGGTGCTTGCCACGCGCAACGCCGGGGCCTTGCAGCTATTTGTAGATGGCAAATCAGCGGGTGCTGCGGGTCCGGCCGGGAAGGTTCTTTCGGACATGCCCCTTGATCCAGCCACGCTTTCAGGGCAGTAGCGATACGCGGCAGCCCAACAAGCCGTATCTCGTGTCCCTCAACTAGCGTTGGCCCACATGCTCTCCGAGCAAAAAATAGAACAATTGCTGACCCGTCAGGCGGATCTTGAAGCCAAGATGTCTGACAATCCCGATCCGGACGCCTATGTGGCGCTATCCAAGGAGTTCGCCGAACTCCAGCCGGTCGTCGCGGCTGCACGCAAGCTGCAGAGTGCGCGCACGGAGCTGGATGATCTGACGGTCATGCTGGAGGACAAAGACCTCGATGCGGACATGCGCGAGATGGCCAGCGAAGAACGCGCGGAGCTTGAGACAAGCATTCCTGAGATCGAGCATGAGATTTCCATCCTGCTTCTGCCAAAGGATGTAGCGGATGCCCGCGATGCCATTCTGGAAGTCCGCGCAGGCACCGGTGGTGACGAGGCAGCTCTTTTCGCGGGCAGCCTGTTCCGCATGTATCAGCGCTACGCCGAGTTGCACGGCTGGAAACTTGAGATCATCTCAGTGTCTGAAGGTGACGTGGGTGGCTACAAGGAAATCATCGCCGGCATCAAGGGCGAGGGTGTGTTTGCCCGGATGAAGTTTGAGTCCGGCGTACACCGTGTTCAGCGGGTGCCGGAGACGGAAGGGTCAGGGCGTATCCATACGTCGGCCGCGACAGTCGCCGTGCTGCCCGAAGCTGAGGAAGTGGACGTGCAGATCGAAGAAAAGGATCTGCGCGTAGACGTCTTCCGTGCATCGGGCCCCGGCGGCCAGTCGGTGAACACCACGGACAGTGCTGTGCGCATTACCCATATTCCCACCGGCATTGTGGTGTCGCAGCAAGATGAAAAATCGCAGCACAAGAACCGCGCCAAGGGCATGAAAATTCTCCGGGCCCGGATATTTGATGCAGAGCGCGCCAAGGTGGATGCGGAACGCGCCGAGGCCCGGCGCGGCCAGGTTGGCTCAGGCGATCGGTCCGAGCGCATTCGGACATATAATTTTCCGCAGGGCCGGGTGACGGATCACCGGATCAATCTCACTTTGTACAAATTGGATCAGGTCATCGCCGGCGACGCGCTGGATGAAGTCGTGGACGCGCTGATTACGGAAGATCAGGCCGCGCGCCTTGCTGCCATCAACGAGCCTGAAGACGCGTGAGCGCCCATGTGACAGGTGAAACCCTGTCGCAGGCGCTATCGCGAGGGCGGGCGTTTCTCACTCAGCATGACGTTGAAACAGCAGCGCTCGATGCGCGCGTGTTGCTACAAGCCGCTGCCGGACTAAGCCATGAAGCGCTTGTTATGCATGGTGACCAGGCCATTGCGGCTGACGCCAACCAAGCTTTTCAGATGTTTCTGACCGCGCGATCACAGGGCAAGCCCGTGTCGCGGATTTTGGGCCGCCGGGAGTTCTGGGGGCTGGAGCTTGGTGTATCGGGCGACACGCTGGACCCGCGCCCTGATACTGAGACTCTGGTCGCTGCCGTGCTGGATCGGGTGGGTAACCACCCACGCCCGTTCATTCGTGATCTGGGCACAGGTTCCGGTGCCATATTGCTGGCGCTGCTCACCGCGTTGCCGCGGGCACGGGGGCTGGGGTCTGACCTGTCCTACGGCGCGCTGCAAATGGCACGAGCCAATGCCAAGGCAACTGGTGTTGGTGGCCGCACAGCGTTTGTGATGTCTGACTGGGGGCGGGTGTCGACCCGTCTGGCGGATGTGGTTGTTTCGAACCCACCTTACATCGCGCGTGGGGAGTTGCCGGGCCTGATGCGTGACGTGCGCGGGCATGACCCGGTACGGGCACTGGATGGGGGGGCTGATGGCTTGGACCCCTATCGGCGTATTGCTGAGCAGCTACCTGTCATCGCGTTGCCCGGTGCGCTGCTGGCGTTTGAAATCGGGCCAACACAGGCGGCTGCGGTTCAGGGTATCCTGTCCTCGGCCGGGGCGAGCACTTCTGGCCGGGGGCTTGGCATGCTGCGGGACCTGGCGGGGCGCCCCCGGGTCATTGTGGCCCGTGCGCCACGCCATTGACGGCTGATTTACGGTGTTTTCCGCCTTGACCAAAAAGGGCTTGGTTTGGGCCGGGTGAGCGGCTAGGTTGAAAGCAAGGGGATACGCGCATATGTGCGCTCCGGCCTTTTGAGGCGCTCTCCTGCCCACCACAGACCGCGAAAATGAACCCTGTGATTGTCATAGGCCTCAGGAATAAAGCGGTTGGTGACATGTGCTTTG
>JBCBUN010000408.1:0-2401 GCA_039818145.1 Pseudomonadota bacterium | reverse complement strand
GCAACGGCGAACGCTACGAGTTCCTGCGCTGGGGCTCTGAAGCCTTCAACAACCTGCGCGTCGTTCCTCCGGGAACCGGCATCTGCCACCAGGTGAACCTGGAATATCTGGCCCAGACCGTCTGGACCAAGAAGGAAAAGCGCGCAGCAGCCGGCGGCAAGACCAAGACCGTTGAAGTTGCCTATCCTGACAGCCTCGTCGGCACGGACAGCCACACCACCATGGTCAACGGCCTGTCCGTTCTGGGCTGGGGCGTTGGCGGCATCGAAGCTGAAGCCGCCATGCTCGGCCAGCCGATCTCCATGCTGATCCCTGAAGTCATCGGCATGAAGCTCACCGGCAAGATGGCTGAAGGCATCACCGCCACCGACCTCGTGCTGACCGTCACCGAAATGCTCCGTGCCCGTGGCGTGGTTGGTAAGTTCGTTGAGTTCTACGGGCCCGGCCTCGATCACCTGTCTCTCGAAGACCAGGCGACGCTCTCCAACATGGCACCGGAATATGGCGCCACATGCGGCTTCTTCCCGATTGACGCCGAAACGCTCAAATACCTCAAGGCCACCGGCCGCAAGAAGGCCCGCGTGGACCTTGTTGAAGCCTACGCCAAGAAGCAGGGCATGTTCCGTACGTCTCGTTCGGAAGACCCGATCTTCACTGACAGCCTGCACCTCGACCTTGGCGACGTTGTGCCAAGCCTTGCAGGTCCAAAGCGTCCGCAGGACCGCGTAGCACTTGCCGACATCGCAGACAGCTTCGCTGGCTCCATGGTCAACGAGTTCAAGAAGGCAGACGACGGCCACAAGCGTGCCAAGGTCTCCGGCACGGACTACACGATCGGTCACGGCGACGTTGTGATTGCGGCCATCACGTCATGCACCAACACGTCCAACCCGTCCGTGCTCATGGCCGCGGGCCTTGTGGCGCAGAAGGCCAACAAGCTGGGCCTCAAGACCAAGCCATGGGTGAAGCCGTCGCTCGCACCCGGGTCACAGGTTGTGACGGAATATCTGAAGGACGCCGGTCTCCAGAAGGAACTCGACAAGCTCGGCTTCAACCTGGTGGGCTACGGCTGCACAACCTGCATCGGTAACTCCGGTCCGCTGCCGGCACCGATCTCCAAGGCCATCCACGAGGCGGACCTTGTTGCGACGTCTGTTCTGTCAGGCAACCGCAACTTCGAAGGTCGCGTGTCTCCGGATGTGCGCGCCAACTACCTGGCCTCACCGCCACTGGTTGTGGCCTACGCCCTGGCAGGCTCCGTCAATGTGAACCTCACAAAGGATCCCATTGGTCAGGACAAGAAGGGCAACGATGTCTACCTGAAGGACATCTGGCCCACTTCCCTTGAGATTGCAGAAGCTGTGCGCAAGTCCGTGACACAGAAGATGTTCCGCGACCGCTATGCGGACGTGTTCAAGGGCGACCCGCAGTGGCGCAAGATCAAGGTCACCGGCGGCAAGACCTACAACTGGAACAAGAAGAGCACCTATGTGCAGAACCCGCCTTACTTTGAAGGCATGACGGCAGACCCCGCAGCGGTCGCGCCGATCAAGGATGCGCGCATCCTGGGTCTGTTCGGGGACTCGATTACCACCGACCACATCTCCCCTGCCGGTTCCATCAAGGCAGACAGCCCGGCTGGTGAGTACCTTAAGAAGAACAAGGTGAAACCTGCAGACTTCAACTCCTACGGCTCCCGCCGTGGCAACCACGAAGTCATGATGCGCGGCACCTTCGCCAATATCCGCATCAAGAACCAGATGGTTCCAGGTGTTGAAGGCGGCGTGACGGTTCACTATCCGTCCGGCGATGCCATGCCGATTTACGACGCTGCCATGAAGTATGCGGATGCAGGCAACAAGCTTGTGGTCTTCGGCGGCAAGGAATACGGCACCGGCTCATCGCGTGACTGGGCGGCCAAGGGCACCAAGCTCCTGGGCGTGGAAGCCGTGATCGTTGAAAGCTTCGAGCGTATCCACCGGTCCAACCTCGTCGGCATGGGTGTTCTGCCCCTGCAGTTCGAGGATGGCATGAGCTGGAAGAAGCTGGGTCTCAACGGCTCTGAATCCGTGTCCATCTCGGGCAACGAAAAGGGCATCAAGCCCCGCATGAAGCTGACCCTTGAGATCACCGATACCAAGGGCAAGACGAAGAAAGTACCGGTGCTGTGCCGCATCGATACGGCAGATGAAGTCGATTACTACGAAAACGGCGGCATCCTGCACTTTGTTCTGCGGAACCTGATGGCGTCGTAAGACACCACCAACAAACCTGAAGAAGCCCGGAAGCCGCTGCGGTTTCCGGGCTTTTTTGTGCCAGATCGCCAGCAAAACAGCGGGTTTTGACCGCTCATGATCCACTCAAGAGAGTGTGAGGGAGTGCGTGATCACGGCGAAAACCC
>JBCBUN010000407.1:0-2426 GCA_039818145.1 Pseudomonadota bacterium | reverse complement strand
GTAAGCACAATTTGCGCTGCCTGCTGACGGATATTCTCCAGCCGTGCCGGATCCAGCAAAAGCCCGTGCAGGGCCAGATCAGCCGCAGCCACCGCCTGCTCATCGGCTTTCAGGTTCGCTACATTTTCACCCGCCATGATGCTGGTTTCCGTGAGCTGAAACACCTGCTCCGCCGCCAGGGCCGGATGCGCCGAGGCCATGAGCCCCGATGTGCACCCCTCGATAATGAGTCCATGAAAGTGCCTAACCATGTCGGCCCGCACCTGCTGCGCCACGGCAAACTCGGGCTGGCGCAGTTCGGGCAGATAAAAAAGCCCTGCCTGCTCCCGGTCGAATGACGCAACCATCCGGGTTTCCTCAAAAACACTCTTGTAGAGCGCCACATCCGCCGGCACGTCGAGGTCGTTGATCTGCGCATAGAAGGCCAGCGATGGCGCCGCGGCATAGGCAATAAGCGCGTTCAGCAGGTCCGCCTTTGCCTCAAACAGGTGGAACAGCGAGGCCGGAGACGCCTTGAGGTCCTTGGCGATCATCCGGATGCTGGTGCCCCCATAGCCATGAATCGCCATCAGACGCGCGGCAGCCGACAGCACCACCTCACGGGTGAGATGCGGCTTGCCGTCGCCGCGAGGACGTCCGACAGGGCGGCGCCCCGCCGGGGGTTTGGAGGCAGAAATGGCTGTTTCACTCATGATGCCTGTTTAGGCCTGTTCACCGGCCTTGTCTATTTTATATCAACCGTTCAATATTATTTGACTCACCACATTTCCCGGTGCTAATGACAGCTGAACACACGCTAGGGAGACACCATCATGCCCACCGCCCTCGTTACAGGATGCTCACGGGAAACCGGCTTCGGCCAGATCACGGCCAAGGCGCTCGCCACGGCAGGCTTTGACGTGGTCGCCACCATGCGCAACGCACAACGCGGCGACCCCCTCGTCCAGTGGGCCCGCGACCACAATGTGCGCCTTGATGTGATGGAGCATGACGTTCTGGACCCGGCCCAAAATCGCCACGTCGTCGAGCAGGCCATCGAAACCACCGGCTCCCTGGATGTGCTGGTCAACAATGTGGGCATGAGTAGCTTCGGGGCGCTGGAAACACTCCATGACGACCACATCCGCCAGACCATGGAGACCAACTTCTTCTCCGCCGTGGACATGACCCGCGCCGCCCTGCCCAGCATGCGCAAGCAGCAGTCCGGTCGCGTTTTCTTCGTCACCTCCATGGCAGGCGTCACCGGCATACCGGGCGAGAGCGTCTACTGCGCCAGCAAGTTCGCACTGGAAGGTCTCGCGGAATCCCTCGCCATGGAAGTCGCCCGCTTCGGCATTCACGTCAGCACCATCCGCCCGGCCTTCTTCAACACCGGCATGAGCATGCACAACACCAACACTGAGGGATTCTTTGAGCGCGGCACCGACTATGACCGCTTCAATGAAGCCGTGGTCGCTTCCACCGCTGAAGGTGAAGTGGCCGGCGAAGACCCGCAACTGGTGGCCGACATGATTGTGGAAGCCGCCACAACAGCAGCCCCCAAGCTGCGCTGGAACCCCGGCCAGTCCGCGCCGGAACTCGCCGCCGCCCGCACCACCATGTCCGACGAAGACTGGCGCGACTACGTGATGTCAGAACTCGGAATGACCGACTGGCTCACACCTGCCGCCTAGACAAAACAACAAGGGAGACCGTCATGACCATTCACAGCACCAAGCTTCCCCAATTGTCCGCTGAAGAAATCGCCCGCGTCCGCCAGCCGCTGGAGCAGGCCTATACCCTGCCCCCCACCGCTTATACAGACCCGGACGTCTATGAGCGTGAAGTCGCCCTCATCATGCGCAAGAGCTGGCTGCCGCTGGCCCGTGTGGATCAGGTGGCCAAGCCCGGCGATTACATCTCGCTCGACCTCTTCGGCCAGCCGGTCATGGTCGTTCACGGCAAGGACGGTGAAATCCGCACCATGTCGCGCGTCTGCCTGCACCGCGCCGCCCCACTGACGGAAGATGGCGCCGGTCACCGCAATCTTTTCACCTGCCCCTATCACGCGTGGAGCTATGACACGGCGGGCGACCTCGTCCGCACCCCGCTCATGGAAGGTGCCAACGGGTTTGACGAGATGAGTGCCACGGAAAAAGGCTGTCGCCTGCCGCAGATCCGCACGGAAGTCTGGAACGGCTTCATCATGGCCAATCTGGATGAGGACGCAGAACCCTTCGCGCCACAGGTTGCCGGCTTCACCAGGTTCTTCGACAAATTCAATCTGGATGACCTGGTGGTGGTGAAGACCCTGGACTTCCCCAGCAACTGGAACTGGAAAGTGCTGGTCGAGAACTTCATGGAGGCCTACCACCACATCGCCACCCACGCGACGACCTTTGGCCCTGTCTTCCCGGCAGCCGAAAGCAACGTGCCCGACAATGACG
>JBCBUN010000406.1:0-2435 GCA_039818145.1 Pseudomonadota bacterium | reverse complement strand
GTTATACCAACGTGGATTTCACAGATCCGCTCACCGCTGACGGTGACCTGCGAACAGACCTGATGTTCCAGCCGGGCGCACCTGGCGACATCGTTTTGGTGCGTGTGTTTTATGTATGGAACATCGCGACGCCCATGATCGGTGATGCCATGTCCAATATGGCAGGTGGCCAAAGACTGATCGTGTCCAGCGCGGCTTTCCGCAACGAGCCGTTTAACAACGCATCATTGGGCGGGGGCAAATAGTCATGAGCATTCTGAAGCTCGCCCGGAACCTGAGGAAAGACACCCGCGGCATGTCTGCTGTGGAGTTCGGACTTCTGCTGCCGGTTTTGACGGTGATGTATCTGGGCGCTGTTGAACTTTCATCCGGCCTTATTGCTCACCGCAAGGCGACCGCTGTTGCCAGCACGGCAGCGGATCTGGCGGCGCAAGCCATGGCATTGTCCAATGCTGACATGAACGACATCTTTGGTGCGTCGAAGGCTATTCTTGAGCCGTTTGACGCAACCGGGATCAAGATTGTCCTGACCAGCGCGTCAGATCAGGGAACCGGCTCAGTCCGCGTGGACTGGAGTGACGGCCACAACACGGCTGCTCATGCAAAGGGATCGACGATTGAAGTGCCAACCAATCTGGTCTTTACCAATGGCAGCGTGATCATCGCCGAGGTGGAGTACACCTACACCTCGACCATGGGGAAGTATCTTACCGGTCCCCGGGTCATGGAAGATACGTTCTATGCCCGTCCACGCCGGACTCTGGTTGTCGCGCGCGTTCCATAGGCGCTCCGCCCGCGGGCACCAACTCTATTGATCTGCCCATTCCACAGATCCTCTAACCAGCTTGGCCAGCAATGCGTTCAGTTGCCGGCGCTCCTGATTTGTAAGAACACTCACCGCGACCCGTGAGCGGGCCTGAAGCCGCGCATTTATGTCCCCGAAGAGCTTCCGACCTGCGGGTGTGATTGACAGTGGCTGCTGGCGCTTGTCCGCTGTGCGCTGCTGCCGCCTTATGAGCTTGCGTGCCTCGAGGGTTGCGACGGCACGGCTGACGCTGTTTTTCGGGCGACCGGACACAGACGCGATTTCCCCAGCGGTAAGACCGTCACGAAGGCTGCCGAGCGACAGCAGGATCAACGCTTCGTGCCGTGTGAGTTCCAGATCAAGCGAGATATCCCGGTAAGCTGGGATGGTGAAGTGATTGGCCAGATAGCTGATCCAGTAGATCGATTTGTCTGGTTCGTCTCCAGGCTCTTCGAGCCGGAGAATCTTTTCAAATTCCTGCATGGTTTCTTTATGCCGATGATCGGTCATGGCGTCAAAAGGTTCCATTTGGAACTTGTTTGAAATCCGGAGCTTGGTTAGGCTTTTGCTGTCAGCCAGGAGAAAAGACCATGCAGTCGGAAAAGTCATACCGTTCGTTTGGGGAACAGGCGCTTCATTATTTCATTCGTGATCACAGCAGCGTGCCGGCAGGCCCGGTATCATCCCCTGCAGATTGGCGCGGCGCCGACATGCGTGCACGTTCGGATGAATGGCTTGAACTTCTGACGACCAATGAAATTGCTGAAGTAAAGGCGGCGGTGGACGACCTGATTGCGCGTGATGTGCAGATGGACGACGTCACGCGCGAAAACTTCAACTTGCCAACGCTTGCCCCCCGGATTGCTGCCTGGCGTCAGGAGATCGAATCCGGCCGAGGATTTGTCGCCGTGCGCGGCCTGCCGGTGCTTGAGTGGGGTGACGAGTTTTCAGCCTATGCATATTGGGGAATCGGTCATCATCTGGGCGCGCCGGGCGCCCAGAACCCCCAGGATGAACTGCTGGGTCATGTCACCAACTATGGTGAGGAAGGCGACAACGCCATCGTTCGCCGCTATCGCACATCCGGCAATATCGACTTTCACTGCGATGCCGCAGACACGGTTGGTCTCATGTGCCTGCGCGCCGCCAAGAGCGGTGGCCAAAGCCGCATCGTCAGCTCGGTTGCAATATTCAATGCGCTGGTTGCTGAGCACCCTGACCTTGTCTCGCGCCTGTTTGAGCCATTTCAGCTCGACCGCCGCGACGAGGAAGGTGAAGGCGAGGCAAAATACGTCGACATCGCGCCCTGCCAGATGGGCGTGGATGGTGTGCTGCGCACTTTCTATCACTCAGAATATTTCCGCTCAGCTGCGCGACTGCCAGACGTGACCATCGATGATGCCGCGAATCGCATCATGGATTTTTTTGATGAGAAGTGTCTGTCCCCGGAGTTTCATCTGGATATGTGGCTGGAGCCTGGAGACATGCAGTTCATTTCCAACCACACCACCTTGCACTCTCGCACGGCATATGAGGACTGGCCGGAGCCTGACCGTCGACGCCACCTGCTCCGCCTATGGCTGTCCTTCGACGGGCGTTAACCCTGATTGTGTTTGGGTGTCACATGAAT
>JBCBUN010000405.1:0-2439 GCA_039818145.1 Pseudomonadota bacterium | reverse complement strand
CCCCTTAACTCTTGCCAAGAGTTAAGGGGTAACCGCACTTTGTTCAAGCAAAAGGCGTGAAATAGCAAAAATCACACTAAACTCATGTTATTAGTGTGATGGAGGAAGAATCCGGATTAGAAAGTGTGCTGCTGCAGAACTTCTGTGATGGAGACGCCCACATGGTCGCCCTGAACGACGATCTCACCACGTGCAATGGGCTGATTGTTGGCCAGCAGCCAGACTTCCTCCGTTTCACCTGCATCCAGCTCAATCACGGCACCACGGCCCATTTTCAGGAGCTGATGGATAGGCATGGTCGCCTTGCCGAGAACAACGGAAATCTCAACATCAACTTTTTCAATGGCGCTCATAATTCGGGTCCAGACTGCATGATCAGCCCTTCATCGGGCGATCTGGTTCCCAAACCTCGCAAAACAGGGTTACCCATACGTAAACGCGAATAGTGATATAGAGACCCTCATGAGCGTTTCCGAAGACACAACCGCCCGCGCACCCGTGGCCCGGCTCTATACCGACGCCGCGGACGTGGAGTGGCGCATTTCAGCAGACCAGGTGCCCTACCCTGTGGCACTGGCGGAAATGGAAACACGTGCCGCCGCCATTGCGGCAGGAGAGGCGCCTGAACTTGTCTGGCTGCTGGAACACCCGCCCCTCTACACGGCCGGTACCAGCACCGATCCAAAGGACCTTCTGACACCCGACAGGTTCCCGGTTTATGAGACCGGACGCGGCGGCCAGTACACGTACCACGGGCCAGGTCAGCGCGTTGGCTATGCCATGCTCAACCTCAAGACACGAGGACAGGATGTACGGGCATTTGTGGCAGGCCTCGAAGACTGGATCATCGGCACCCTCGCGCACTTTCACATCAAGGGTGAAGTGCGCAACGACCGGGTTGGCGTATGGGTCAAGCGTCCCGACCGCGGGCTTGAAACGGAAGACAAGATTGCCGCCATTGGTGTGCGCGTCCGCCGTTGGGTCACCTTCCATGGCATCAGCATAAATGTCGACCCGGACCTCGAGCACTTTTCAGGCATCGTACCGTGCGGCATCCAGCAACACGGGGTCACAAGCTTTGAGGATTTGGGACTGACGGCCTCCATGCCCGATCTCGACATGGCGCTGCGAACGGAGTTCGAGCGTGTGTTTGGCCCAACGATCAACGAAGCAACTTAGTCGGTCAGCCCAGCAGGCGCAGTACTTCCGCGGCCGCATCAAACTCTACCTTGTGAAACGCTGCTCGTTCCGCCGCTTCTTCGTCTTCGCCCCATGCGTTGATTTGAAATGTCTCATCCACGCGCGACGCTGCATATCCGGCTTCCGCATCGAGATGCCCTTTGAGCATCGCTAGACCAATGACCGCACTGCCTGAGAGTGTCACAAGTGTATGCAGAGCGGTCAGGCTAATCGGATCAAGCTCATTGAGAAGAAGCTTCACCCGACGCAGTGCGTCATCATCCTGCTGTACATGGATAATGCCGCTGGTTGCTTTCAGGCGCGCTCCCGTAGCCTCTGCAAACCAAGCCAGCAAAGGGTCCCACGCCTGCTGCTGCAATGCGACAAGCTCCTGGGGGTCATCGGCCCGATAGCAGACAAGATCTGTACCGGCATAACCGACAACCTCGTCAATCGCGGGTCCGTTATCCAGCGCCACACGGTCAATGGCGGTTGTTACAATGCGTGTGCGGGGCATTGTTGAGGGATCAATATGAGACGCCTGCGCCTCCCACTCAGCCGCGACAGCCGCCCCCAGTTCTGCGTTGGGCACACGAACTGCTGCGCGGCCAGGCGTCTTGAGCTCTCGCTCGTCGAGAACAATGGCAAACCCATCATCTCGGTTCGCGCTCGCAGCTACCTTGTAAAACCGTTTGGATAGCCGTGCATCACGTTCTCCCTCAGGGTCATAGGTCGCGACGAATGTGGGTTTTTCTGTATCACTCATACTCAGCTTTTGCCTTCATGCATCATGTGGCGCACCTGAGCCAAAGCATCATCAAGCGCGCTGAAGTCATCAATCACAATATGAGCGCCTGTCTGTTTCAATACATCCACGGTGTGATAGCCCCAGCTGACGCCCACAGCACCGGCTCCCGCCGCACGCGCCATTTCCATGTCATAGCTCGTATCGCCGATCATGATTGTCTCGTGCGGATCAGCGCCAACATCGCCCATCGCAAGGTTGAGCATATGCGGGTGCGGCTTCCCCGGCCCATCGTCAGCCGTTCGCACACTGATGAAATGCTCCCGCAACCCGTGCTCTTTGAGAACATTTTCCGCACCACGTCTGGATTTACCGGTCGCAACCCCAAGAAGCGCGTCCGTTGCTGCCAGGCGCGTCACAGCATCATGGGCACCATCATAGAGATATTCGCCAATATCCCCGCTTGCGCGCATACCGGAGAAAACATCCTTGTAGGTTTCTGCCAGCGTTCCATG
>JBCBUN010000404.1:0-2439 GCA_039818145.1 Pseudomonadota bacterium | reverse complement strand
TTCCGATCCTACTCTGCGTGGGGTTGGCACTGTCACGTTGCAGGTTGGTGGGTCTGCACCGATCGACCTTCTGCGTGATGGAACGATCCGCGAAGGCAAGATTGCCGGTCTGGTGGACATGCGCGACAAGACTCTTGTTGAAGCGCAGTCCCAGCTTGATGAAATTGCCCACAATCTGGCCAAGTCGATGTCGGAAACGACAGTGACATCGGCTGCAGTTGCCGGTCCGCCCGCAGGCTTTGATGTTGACATTGCAGCGCTTCAGAATGGCGACAGCATCAACCTGACCTACACGGAAACACCGGGCGGCACGCAGCGCCAGGTCACCATCATCCGTGTGGATGATGCCACCGCGCTGCCGCTCGCCAACACGGTAACGCCCAATGCCAACGATACGGTTGTCGGTGTTGCCTGGGGTGGCAGTGCAGCCACCTTCGCCACCAACCTAGATGCTGCACTTGCTGCTGCAAGCATTAATATTGATACATCAAACCCCGCGGGCACGACGCTTCGCATCGTGGACGATGGTGTCGGTGCGACAACCGATGTGGATGCTGTTACAGCAACCGTCACGTCCACAGGGTTGGTTGACGGCGGTACGGCACTTCCCCTGTTTGTGGATGGGGCCAATGCGCAGGCGGCCTATACGAATTTCCAGGATGGGGCGCGTCAGAAGGTTGGGTTTGCCAGCCGCATTTCTTTGAATGCGAATGTGCAGGCGGATCCCTCTTCTTTGATCGTTTACTCAACCTCTCCGGCGACAGACGCAGGTGATCCGGCTCGTCCGACTGAGTTGCTCAATCGCCTGACTGGTACGGCGCGCGAGTTTGACCCGGCAACAGGTATTGGCGGCACAGGACAGCCTTTTGCCGGTGGCGTAGATGAATTTGCCCGCCGTGTTGTGTCTTTCCAGGCCAACGAAGTAGTTCTCGCCAACCGGGCGCTGGATAGCCAGAAGGTTGTTCAGCTTGGACTTGAAGAAAAGGTCCAGGGCACAACAGGCGTATCGATAGATGATGAAATGGCGCAGCTTCTTTTGCTGCAAAATGCGTATGCCGCAAACGCGCGGGTGATGTCGGCGGTGCAGGAAATGATGTCCCTGCTCGGCAACATCCTGCGATAGCGGACAGGTAGGAAGAGACCCATGCAGGTTCCCTCACTTCTTCAGTCGCTTACAGCGCGTGATCAGATCAAGACCATGCAGCTCCAGCTCACGGATCTGCAGACGCAGCTGGCGACCGGCAAGAAATCACAGACCCATTCGGGCCTTGGTGTGGATGCATCGCTGGTGTTGAACCTCCGCGCAGAGCTCAGCGAGATGAATGGGTATGTTCGCACGATTGATCAGACCCAGCTTCGTCTGACAACCATGCAGCAGGGCCTGTCGCGCATTGACGATATTGCAGCAGAGATGCGAACGGCGTCGCTAACGTCCGGCTATGAAACGCTGGACGGCAAGCAGACGCAGCTTCAGTTCACCGCGAAGGAACGCCTTGAAGAAACGCTGGCGGTTCTCAACACGGATATTGGCGGACGTCATCTGTTTGGTGGTGCCGCCACGCAGACCCAACCTGTTGAGACCTATGAGAAGGTCATCAATGGTGACGTTGGTCTTGCCGGCTTCAAACAGATCGTAACGGAGCGAGCCCAGGCTGACCTGGGGGCTGACAATCGTGGTCGTCTGTCTATTCCGGTTCCCGGTGCTAATACGGTAACGGTGACGGAAGACAATGCACCACCATTCGGCTTCAAGTTCAGTGCGGTTTCGACCGACCTCAATAATGTAACAGCAGGCATTGCTGGCTCACCGCAGGCGATGACAGTGGCGTTTGGTGCACCATTGCCAACGGCTGGTCAGAAGCTTGATGTGTCCTTCACGCTGCCTGACGGCACGACGGAGACACTGTCTCTCGTCGCCATTGAGAGCGGCACACCGAATGAGGGCGAGTTCCTGGTTGGCGCGGATGCGAATGCGACCGCTGCCAATTTCCAGACGGCGCTGGCGCGGGATGTCGAAATGCTGGCTCAGACGGCTCTCAAGCCTGCCAGCGCACAGCGCGCAGCCACCGAGTTTTTTGAATATGACGCAGCCAACCCGCCAAAGCGCGTGGACGGCCCTCCCTTTGCGACCGCCACTGGCGTGGTGGATGCAACAACCACCAACACCGTGTTCTGGTATAAGGGCGATACGGCCACCACGCCTATCCGCAATAGCGCGTTGGCCAAGATCGATGATGGCCGGACCATTGGCTATGCCACGCGGGCTGATGAAGGCCCGACACGTGACACCGTGAAAGCCCTGGCCGTACTGTCAGCCCTGGAGTTTGATGAGACTGATACATTCTCCCAGCGAGCATTTGATGAGACGACGCAGCGGATCGGGTCCAAGTTCGCCTTCAAGGACACAACGTCCCTGGCTGGGTACGCACATCAGCCAGG
>JBCBUN010000403.1:0-2451 GCA_039818145.1 Pseudomonadota bacterium | reverse complement strand
CGTTGCGATACCTGGCCCAAGCTTCAAACGCATTGAGCAACTGAATAGCGGTTCGCGACGCACGTGCTTCCAGGCTCACCCAGAAAACAATTGCTTGCGCCGAAATGACATCGGTGAAGAGAAGCCTACTCGCGTGCACATACAAGACGCCCGTTGCCTCACCGGCAGCTTCTGCGAGGATGACACCGTGAGTCTTTGGGTTGGCCAAAGCGTGCCAAGTGGCGTCGATGACTTGCTGGTCGTCGAACGGAAGATCCCTGTAGGTCGTGAACTCATGCGCGGCCCGATAGAGCCGCAGTAGTGTATCCATGTCATCCCGTGTGATGAGGCGCACACGGACACTGCTGCTAACCGACATTTTCAAAGCTGCTTGCTGAAGTTGTCGCCAATATGATGCAAGCCTTTGCGTTGCAGCCAATGACCGACACGCTCGACGTCCTCGTGCCCCGACAGGACCGGAACCGATGCGTCAAAGGCACTTATGGAGCGCGCCCACTCAAGATAGGCGTCCAGCAGCAAAGCGCCGGCATCACTCTTGCGGTCTTCAGGGTCCACATAGAACAAGGGCGCATTGCAGATAGTCGCCTTTGCCGCTGTCAGGGGCCCCGCCACCGCCACCAAAGCTCCGCAAACGGCTGGGAGATCACTGTCCTCATCTAGCCGGCACAGCAAAAAACCCGCTGCTGCGCCCGTATCTTTCAGAGCGCTTTCGATCGCCACGCGAACACGGCCAGCGACAAAGGGATGATCGGCATACCGGCTAGCTGTAAATGCCCGGTGCGCGAGCCTCGTCAAGTCATCAATATCATCCACACTGACGGTGGCCCGCCGCACAAAGTGCCTGCCGCTCATGGTCAGGAAACCCACGCCGCGAGCTGCTGAGTCGAGCTTGTATCTTCGGGCCGGTTGGGCAGCGACGACTGGCCGGCATTGTGCGCATCAAAGGAGGCCATTGATGCGACCAGTCCGGCGACCGAGTTGGTGCGCAATACCGGCAGCGTTGTTTCCGAGCCACCGAGCAGTCCGGCAGCTCCATCTGATGCCAGAACATCGTCCAAGCTCGCCCGTAACTGATGCACCACAGCATTCTCGTCGCCGCCGAAACCCGCATCGGCTGCAGCCACCTTGAGCGTATCAAGCGCGTCAGCATCGATTGACACGCCCTCTCTGCCAAAGCCGGTGTCACTGAATAGTCCAGTTGATCCGTCCGTGCGGTGATATACACCGATGCCGAAGGAGATGTTGTCTCCGACCACGCGCCCAGTTTCATCGGACGTCAGCTCAATAGCGCTGATGCCCGCGGCAGTGAGCCCCACAAGCTCGCCCTTCTGGGAGATGCCATCCTGATTGGCGTCACGCCAGACCTTGAACTGACCGAACAGCGCATCTCCTTGGTCGAGGAGACCGTCTCCATTGGTGTCGAAGGCACGCAAGCCTTCAAGGTCAGTACGCGCACCCTCCTTGTATCCGACGAAGGAAATCTCATCCATGTCCGTAGCCGCATCGTCCATGTCTTTGTCGAAGACGAGCAGACCATCATCGGCGGCGGCCCACCCCGTGCGCTCTGCTTCACCATCCGAGTTGATGTCGAAAAAGATGTCCGCATCGTTGGCGTTGACGAGCTCGATGCCGTCTCCATCCATGTCGAGGACGATAGGCTTCGAGAATGTCTGGACTTCATACTGGAAGCTGACGGTCGCCGTGGAGAAGCCTCCATTTCCATCCGTGATCGTGTAGTCGTAGGTACCGGTATAGGTGCCGACCGCCAAACCGGAGGGCACGACGGGATCAATCGAGAAGACAGCCCCTCCCGTGTATGAAAGAGAGACCGACTGGACAATGCCGGTCGGATTGCCAACGGAATGTACACTCAGCGTGTCACCGTTGGCATCTGTGTCATTGGCCAGCAATATACTCGGTGATGTCCACAATTGGCCTAAACTGCTCGTGGAATGGACATCAGCCACAGCCACAGGCGCGACATTGGGCTGCGGCAGCGTTGTGAAGGTAACGGTATTTTGTGCCGAGCCGCCGGCACCGTCTGAGACCGTGTAGGTGACCGTATTGGTTCCGACGGCCGCCGGGGACGCAAAGGTTAGCATGCTGCCCGATACCGACGCGTTGCCAGCAGCTGGGTCCTGAGACTTGGTGAAGCTAAGGACATCTTCTACGTCGTCGTCCTCTACCAGCAATGCCAGATCGATGCTGATCGTTCCGCCCCAGTCGACATCATAACTTGCGGCATCGGCGGTCGGTGCGAAGTTTATGTTATTGACGGAAACATCGATTGTGCCGGTCGTTACCAGACCACCAGAATCAGATGCGGTGAACTCGATTGGAATCTCACCGAAGCCTCCGACGGCAGACGTGTAGGTCAGCACATTTCCAGTGACGTCGACCGACCCTTCTGACGGCGCGATCCCAGGTGCAAATGTGATGGTGTCATTGTCC
>JBCBUN010000402.1:0-2455 GCA_039818145.1 Pseudomonadota bacterium | reverse complement strand
TGAACTGATATTTGTTTTCGATGATCAGCACGTCAGGGAAATTGACCGCAGCGGATTTGACCGCAATGCGCACCTGGCCTTCGCCCGGCTCCGGTGACGCCACATCTTCGAGTACCAGCGTTTCCGGCGGCCCATATTCCTTACACAAAACAGCCTTCATGGCGCTCTCCCTTGCTTCCTTGTCGTATCGATTATGGCAATTGCACATGCGTGCAGCTTCGCCACGGGATGTACCATGGAGAGCGCATCAAAGCCAAAGGAAGTAAACGGGTAAGCGCGCGTCGCCTAGGAACCTGCGCGGCGGGCACTTGTCAGGTTTCGCACCGTGATTTCAATCGCGGTTGCCCCGTCGGCAACGCTGACTGCAGCATCTTCAAACTCAGGTGCTGAAAACACCGGCACGGCGCCGTTGGAAAACCCGATCGGCTCCAGCGGAATGCCGAACAGACCACGATCCAGCTCGCCATTGCCGTTGAGATCCTGATACGCGACCACCGCATATTTGCCCGGGGCCAGATCATCAAACACCACCTGCGACGCACCTTCATCAGGAACAGCCACTTCAGCCTGCACGTCTTCCTGCTTCAGGAAGGAACCCTCGGAGGCATACAGATTGACCCGGACCGTGCCGACGCCTGCGGTTGTGCCGTCAACGGCAATTTCAAGCTGCCCGGTCGGGGCCGACACGACTGAAGCTTCAGCGGCGGCAACACTCTCGTTCGCCTGAACGGGTGCCGCCGGGACAGTCACCAGCGCAAAAGCAAACGGAACCGCCATCGCGAGACCGGCCAGCAGTTTCGGCGTGTTTTTTGTTGTTTTCTGCCAATCAGTCACAAACGACCCCAGTCCTACTCAGCTTCTGCGCCCCGGACAGGGGCTCCAATTCACAAAGTCTAACGTTCTTTTGGACGCTAAACCGTTGCGTATATGACGCTTTTTCGCCCAATAGCAAATGCACATCCGCGTGAGGCGTCGGTGATAGGGACATGCTATGCAGGGTTATCCGTCCTTGAACGCCTCCCATCAGACCACAGCCCCGCTGACACCAAGATGAACACAAACGTCACCACCACCCGCCCCAAAGGCTTCTTTGCGATCGGCGCGGAACGTATTTCAAAACCCGGAAATCTGGGAAATCTGGTGCGTTCAGCCCATGCATTCGGCGCCAGTTTCTTCTTCACGGTCGATGCCCACAAGCGCATCAAGTCGGGACGATCAGACACGTCTGACGCCAGCAGCAACATTCCCTATTACGGCTGGGACAGCATCGATCAGATGCAAATGCCCGTGGGCTGCGATCTGGTGGGCATTGAGCTGATGGACGAGGCCGTTGACCTGCCAAGCTTCTATCACCCCAGACAGGCCGCCTACGTCCTGGGGCCAGAGGCAGGTTCCCTGTCACCGGAAATGCGCGAGAGATGCACCAGCTTCATCCGCATACCAACTGCCTTTTGCATCAACGTCGCCATGGCAGGGGCCATCGTCATGTATGACCGCGTCAAGACACTGGGCAATTTCCCTGCTCGTCCGGTCTCATCCATGGGTATGCCCGAGGGCATGGCCGCACCGCTTGGCAGCTACGCAGAAAAACGCGCTTCCCCGCGCGGACGCGGATCAACAGCAACATCGCCTAAGAGTGGGGGTGCTAGTCGGAGCCGCCAAGGGACAGAGCGCGCTGCACGAGTCCGAGTGCCCCGGTAAGCTGGAGCGGCGCGTCCGTAATCGCCAGCGCAAAGCACGTTTCACCGGCTTCAGCAACGGGCCGATGGGTAATCTCGGGCGAGGCAACGGACACTTCACCTGGACCATACCGGTCCCGGCCATCCGCGAATGCGCCCGTCAGCACCAACGTAACTTCACTGCCCTTGTGGGTGTGGGTCGGCACGCCCTTGCCCTGCTCCAGCCGGTAGAGCTTCACTTCACCCGGCGCTGAGTCCGCACTGCCCTGGGGAGCATCAAATCCAAGATCCATTGCCTTGACGCCCGGCGTCACGAAGGACCACTTGCCGCCGCACGCAGAAATACGGTCCTGAATGACCTGCGGCAGCGTGGAAAGCTCCGCGTCAATCGCGCGGCCCGCCTGTGCATCCATTGGCTCCCGGTCAATCAGTGCCATCACCGCGTCAAACGCACCGTCGCGCATCGCCACGGGCTCGGCCTCATCCAGCAGCGCACTGCCGACCCGTGTCATCAGATCAACGGTCTCACGCGCGTCAGGGCACAAATCAAGATGGGCAGCCACCATCAAGTTCGTGGCTTCATCCAGAGAACCGGTCACGTAATCGAGCAGAATCTCTTCGCCAAACCGCCGGTCTGGAGCACGAGCCTCTGTCTGTGTCGTCTCGATATTGCTCATCGTCTAAACAGTTCCCTCAAGTCCGCCTTTGAGTTTGCGGAAGGCAAGCCGCAGTCTCGATTTTACAGTTCCCAGCGGAAGATCTTGATCTATGGCGAT
>JBCBUN010000401.1:0-2457 GCA_039818145.1 Pseudomonadota bacterium | reverse complement strand
GACGTCAGAGATGCGCAATCCTGACGGTACAATTGTTTTTAAACTGGATGACTGCGAGATCCCGGCTGAGTGGAGCCAAGTTGCTTCGGACGTCATCGCGCAGAAGTATTTCCGCAAGGCGGGTGTGCCATCTGAGCTGAAGCGCGTGAAGGAAAAGGGTGTGCCTGAGTTCCTGTGGCGCTCTGTCCCCGCCGAAGGTGCGACCTTCGGGGGCGAGACCTCGGCAAAGCAGGTGTTTGACCGTCTGACTGGTGCATGGACCTATTGGGGTTGGAAGGGCGGTTATTTCTCGGCCGAGAAAGACGCGCGGGCCTATTTTGACGAAATGCGCTATATGTTGGCAACCCAGCGTGCCGCGCCAAACAGCCCTCAGTGGTTCAATACCGGTCTGCACTGGGCCTACGGCATCGACGGCCCAGCACAGGGGCACCACTACGTTGATTTTCAGACAGGTGAGCTAACAAAATCGACCTCCAGCTATGAGCACCCGCAGCCGCACGCCTGCTTTATTCAGTCGGTCGATGACGATCTAGTCAATGACGGTGGCATCATGGACCTTTGGGTGCGTGAGGCGCGTCTATTCAAATATGGCTCCGGTACTGGCACAAACTTCTCTTCCCTGCGTGGCGAAGGGGAGCCACTGTCTGGCGGTGGTAAATCCTCCGGCCTCATGGGTTTCCTGAAAATCGGTGACCGCGCGGCTGGCGCGATCAAATCCGGCGGCACAACACGCCGTGCCGCCAAGATGGTGATCGTGGATGCCGATCACCCGGACATTGAGGAATTCATCAACTGGAAGGTCATCGAAGAACAGAAAGTGGCGTCCATCGTCGCAGGTTCCAAGATGCATGCGCGATATCTGAACGCGATCTTTGCTGCGATCAAATCCTGGGATGGGGCGGAAGATGCCGCTTACGATCCTAAGGCGAACGAGACATTGGCCGCGGCCGTAAAGGACGCGAAAAAGTCAGCCATTCCAGAGACTTACATCAAGCGCGTGTTGGACTATGCCAAGCAGGGCTACACCAGCATTGAATTCCCGACCTATGACACCGACTGGGATTCGGAAGCGTATTCTTCGGTCTCCGGCCAGAACTCCAACAACTCCATCCGCGTGACCGACGCTTTCCTGAAGGCTGTTGAAGACGATGCTGACTGGAAACTGATCAACCGCAAGAACGGTGAGGTCGCCAAGATCATCAAGGCGCGCGAGCTGTGGGAACAGGTTGGTCACGCCGCATGGGCCTGTGCTGATCCGGGCATCCAGTACCACGACACGGTGAACGCATGGCACACATGCCCCGAAGATGGTGAGATTCGCGGCTCAAACCCTTGTTCTGAATACATGTTCCTTGATGACACGGCTTGTAACCTGGCGTCGATGAACCTGCTGACCTTCTATACAGATGGCCAGTTCCAGGCTGAGGACTACATGCACGCCACACGCCTGTGGACCGTGACGCTGGAAATCTCGGTCATGATGGCGCAGTTCCCGTCCAAGGAAATCGCGCAGCGGTCTTACGACTTCCGCACCTTGGGGCTCGGCTACGCCAATATCGGCGGTCTCTTGATGAACATGGGGCTGGGGTATGACAGCGACGAGGGCCGCGCGATGGGCGCTGCGTTGACCGCAATCATGTCGGGTGTCTCTTATGCGACCTCCGCTGAGATGGCGGGTGAGCTGGGGGCCTTCCCGGGCTACAAGAAAAACAGCAAGCATATGCTGCGTGTCATCAAGAATCACCGTCAGGCGGCCTTGGGCAAGGCAGACGGTTACGACAAGCTTGAGGTGAAGCCTGTACCCCTCGACCACGCCAACTGCCCCGATCAGCGCCTGATCGAACTGGCTGTTGGCAGCTGGGACGAAGCGCTGAAGCTGGGCAAGAAGCACGGCTATCGGAACGCGCAAGTGTCCGTCATCGCACCAACCGGCACAATCGGTCTGGTCATGGACTGTGATACAACCGGGATCGAGCCTGACTTTGCGCTGGTGAAGTTCAAGAAGCTGGCCGGTGGCGGCTACTTCAAGATCATCAACCAGTCGGTCCCAGCGGCCTTGGAAAAGCTGGGCTATGGCTCGGCCCAGATTGAAGAGATCATCGCATATGCTGTCGGTCACGGCTCCATCGGGCAGGCGCCTGCGATCAACCATACTTCTTTGATTGGTCATGGGTTTGGTCAGCAGGAGCTGGACAAGATCGAGGCAGCACTGGCATCGGCCTTCGACATTCGCTTCGTCTTCAACCAGTGGACGCTGGGCGAGGAGTTCTGCACAAAGACGCTGGGGATCCCAGCCGAAAAGCTGAACGATCCCACCTTCGATCTGCTGCGCCACCTCGGCTACTCCAAGCAGGACATTGATGCAGCCAACGATCACGTCTGCGGAACAATGACGCTGGAAGGTGCGCCTTTCCTGCAAGAAGAGCACTACAATGTCTTCGACTGCGCAAACCCATG
>JBCBUN010000400.1:0-2464 GCA_039818145.1 Pseudomonadota bacterium | reverse complement strand
CCACTTTGCCGACCGCAAAAAAATCCACGTTGTTGAAGAAGTGGAGTACCACGAGAACGGCGAGCCCATTGATCTGCCGGCGGACTTCTATTCGACCATCACCTATACCGACAAGATCATCGAATACATTGACGGATCAGGCGATGAACCATTTTTCGCCTATCTGGCCTATACCGCGCCGCATGATCCGCTTCAGGTGCCGGACGACTGGCTCGACAGCTATGCCGGTGTCTTTGACGCTGGCCCCGCTCACTTCAAGGAAAAGCGGCGCCAGAGATTAGTCGAATTGGGCATCATTCCGGCTGATGCCAAAATGGCGCCAACTCTGAACTTCCCGGCCTTTCTGGATTCACACAAACGCGCCTGGGACGAGCGTGATGCAGACGAACAGGCCGACGACATCCGCCGCATGGAAATCTATGCGGCAATGGTCGAGATCGTTGATCAGCAGATCGGGCGCCTGCTCGATCATCTCGCAGCAGCTGGCAAGCTGGACAACACCTACGTGTTGTTCATGTCAGACAACGGCGCATCCACCGGCACGCCATTGCTCTATCCTCAGAACACCCGCGAATGGCTACATGAAAATTATGATCTGAGTACGGACCATATGGGTAAGCCGGGAAGCTTCACCACCATGGGCCGGGATTGGGCCAACAACAGCAACACGCCGTTCCGGTTGTTCAAGGGCACTGTCGGCGAGGGCGGTGTCCGGTCACCCTTCATTATCGCAGGTCCTGGCGTCGGCCAGAATGCGTTGCGGAAAGCGCCCGTCCAGGTGACGGACATCAAGCCGACAATTCTCGAGCTCGCCTCGCTGGATGCCGGCACCGACCCCCTCTATCAGCAGAAGCTGCTTCCTCACGGACACTCCCTCCTGCCCTTCGTTGCCAATACCGGGATGGACAGCACCAAGCCTGTGGCGATGGAACTGTTTGAGAACAAGATGATCCGCCAGGGGAAGTGGAAGGCTGTTTTCGTGCGGCCACCAGCCGGGTCCGGTGAGTGGGAACTCTACGATGTGATTGCCGATCCCAGTGAGCAGGACAATCTGGCGGAGGTGCATCCCGACGTAATCCAGACACTGCTGGAGGACTATGCGGCATACGCCGACCGCAACAACCTCGTACCGGCAGATCCGCCGCTGCGGGTTCGCCTCGAGTCCCTCCACGAAGGAGAATGCAACTGGTACTGCAGCCTCAAGTTCAGAACAGCAGGATGGATTGCCAACCGGTGAAGCGCATGAAGTACACGCTGACGAAAAGATCGGTGCTGTGTCCGAACTACTACCCAAATGCGGAATCTGGAAGGACGACAAAGACCTTAGACACGGGAAGAATTGGAGCAGAAATTGAAGCCCGAGCTCGCTGTTAGCCGCGGTAGATTCCCGCAAGGCAGTCTTTGAATGCCTGAGCGACCATGTGTCGATAGTTCCCTTTGTTCAACGGGCCGCTACAGTTGGATCGTAAAATCCGAGCGCGCGATACATGTCAAAGCCCGCGACCCTGCGAATTTCGGGCGATAGTTCCGCAAGGCGTTCAGGCGGTACATCCAGATACTGGTTTTCCTCCTGCCGTATCCAGCCCACGGAATAGGTGAGAATGACACCGTAACGCCAACCCTGTGATGAGTTGGCGCCGGCGCCATGCAGAAGGCCGCCCAGCCAATAGAAGACAGATCCAGCCGGCATCTCGGCGCTGAGAATCTCACTGTCTTGCGCAACCCTGTCCGCAGGCCATTTGTGACTGCCGGGAACGACCAGCGTAGCGCCGTTGTCCGCACGGAAATCAGAGACGGCCCACATGCTGGCGGCAATCATGTTCGGGCGCGGCAGGGAGAAGTAAGTTAGGGAATCCTCCTCTCTGTGCAGCACCTGTTTGCGAGCCCCAGGGCCGACCTCAAGCGCAGCAGTAACATGCAGCTGGTAGCCGAACTCGCCATTGGGCAAGAGAAATGCATCACAGACCTTCTTCGTCACCGGATGGAGCACGAGTTGGTCAGTCACAGTGCGTGATCTGGCGAGCAGGGCCGACACCCTCCGCGTCAGGCCAGGGTAGAACGCCTCAGGGTCGTCTTGCTCCGTGACCCGCGCGCGCTCCATATGCGGGGCGAGCTCGGCACGAATGGCCTCGCAGCGGGCCGCATCGAACGCGCCCGTCACGACAAGGCACCCAGCCTCATCCAGCGCCTCCTGCAGCAGATTGAAATCCGTTTTGGCAGTGAAATGCGGAATCTTCATTTGCCATTCTTCCTCCGAGTGCCCGAAGCGCGATCAACAGCGAAATTCTAGAGATTTTGATTGTCGTGACAAGTGTCATGTTTTAGTGTCGAACGATATCGCGCTGCTGCAGGCACGCATTGAGACCGCACAGAGTGCATTCGCGCGTCGTCGCGCGGCTTACACAGGAAAAATGGAATGACCATAGAGGCCATCGTTCAAACAAATGACACCTATGCGGGCGAG
>JBCBUN010000399.1:0-2469 GCA_039818145.1 Pseudomonadota bacterium | reverse complement strand
GGATCGCGTCATCAAGACGTGAGAGCACACCGGAGCTGGCAAGGTCATCAAGATAGGCAAAGATGTCGTCGGCGCTGTCGGACAGCGCATCAGGCAATTCATCAAACCGCACACCGCGCGTCGGTCGAGCAAGACCCGCATCAATTTCCGGATCACTACCCCGCAAGTTTGGCGGAGCTGTTGGCGCCTCACCGGCTGCTTGGGCAACGCGTGCACGCTCCAGTGTCTCTTCCAGTTCCTCCGCCACGGCTTTCGAGCGCACCGGCGCGGCTGCTGCGGCCTGCTCTATTTGAAGCCCTTCTGCCAGCGCCTTTCTGCCCCTTGCAATGCGGGTTAAGCGCAGACCTTCGCCAAACGCTTTGTATAGGTCGGGCACATCTACAATGATGCCGATTGAAGCGAAGGTGACCGTTGGCAGCAGTTTTCCCATGACGCTGGCCCAGCTACGCCTTCGGGACTCGGCGGTCTCCAGTCTTCGCATGCCGATGACGTCCGCAGCCGCGAACGCAAAATCATATTCGGCATCACGGCCAAGCTTGTCTGAAATCTCCGCGTAGGTGGATGCCCCCACATCAATGACATCAACAGCAAATGTCGCAACAATCGCTGCCGAGGACCCCGCCATGCCACCAACAATGGCGACCGGAATGGTGGCAATGGCAACTGCCATGGCTGCCTCGCGACGGTCGGCATCTCCCAGCTGTTCGCCGATGCGGACGCTGTCGGCCGCGAACTTCACCGTGTCTACATGACCGCGTGCACGATAATCAGGTGCCCAATAGAGCGGCTTGTTCGCTGGCACCATCAGCTTGGTTTTCGCCAGAGCAGCAACGGCATCAAAATTGTGGCCGGTCAGCTTGAGAAGCTCTTCGACATTGCACTCGTCGATCTCTCGAGCATCCTTAGCTGTTTTGAACATGAGATCGATGTATTTCCGCAGCGCCTCCCGCGTGGCACGCAGCGCCCACGCCTCGACATCACTCGTCCGCTTGTCATGCACATCACCAATGATCGATTCATGAAACGACCAGTCAAAGGTCGTCGGTTGCCCATCAACGCCTGTGACCTGGATGCGGGTGAGGGGGGATTGGCCCTGGAGGATGATCGGCTCCATGGCTCTTCGGAATGCGAGAATCTCCTCGTCTGACTCGATGCGTGAGAAGCCGGTCCTGTTTCGATCCATCTGGCGCGCAAATGTATCTCGCATCAGCATCATCGCCGCATGCTGCGCAACAGTGACCTTACTGTCGAAGGAGCCCGGTATGGGGAAGCGCGATCGACCCGAATTGATAAGCCACTTTGAAATTGTCGCTGCTTCTGCCCGTTCCGTGACAACACGACCCGCGTTCTCCACGCCGGCACACGCTGCCGCCTTTGCCAACCATGTATTCCAGCTTCCCCCCACCGCCGTGTCAGACGGCGTGTTGAAAACGGTTGCTTGTGTCATCGACGGCGGAATTGAAATGATGCCCGGTGACGAGATCATTGCAAAAACACGTGCACCCTGGCCGCCATGGATGATGTGGGTCTTCGCGCCGCCGTCGCCTGCTTGAACTGACTTGTCAGCCGCGACACGAGGATCATTGCGTATGAACTCGGTTCGGTAGATGCGGGGGTTTTCCGCACTACGTAATGCGGGAATGCCGTCTCCGTCACCAATCAGCATACCCTTCTTGGCGCTACCACTGAGGGACCCACCTGTGGGAACGGACGCGACTACGACGGGTATCTGGTCTACCGGCAGCTTGAATTTGGTCTCTATCTCGACCCGGAAAATTTCACCGGTGTAGAGAATGCCGGTTGGCTCGTGCCGGTCACTTAACCGCTCTACCTTGCGGACGATGCGGATGGTAGCGGTGTTGTCTCCGAACTGCAGAAGCCAAGCTGCTTCCGAGCCGCCATATTTGAATGTCTGCCAGCCGGGTACGACTTTTTCGTCAAGAGTGGCGCGCAGGATGACAGCATCAAGATCATCGACATCGCGGGCCTTGGACTCATCCAGTCGATCCTTGACGATCTTCCGGCCACGCACGAAATCATCCATGTTGTGGTCGTCTTCCGCGACCTCGCGGCGGTAGCCTTCGCGCGCTGCTTCGCGGGATTCATAGTCCGACAGACGGGCAATCTCGCTATAGGTAACGCCTGGCGAGCCACCTTTGATTTCTATGGAGCGACTCCAGTCGCGCGGAAGGTCCTTCCCGAATACAAACAGCGTCCGCATTTTCCCCACGTTCTCACCGCCAGGGCGGAACGGATAACTGTAGTAGGGGAGGTTGGTCCCGTCTGAGAACATCTCCTTTGCCAGCTGGTCCTGTATTGGGACCACGCCATAAACCTTTGGCTCGTGGCGCTGCCATGATTCACGACCGGACGCCCACCAGACGCCATCTTCGTCCTGTTCCAACCCTCCTGCACGGCCTCGGCCATCTTTTGCCCGACCGATGAATGGATGCACGCGGTAGCGCCAAT
>JBCBUN010000398.1:0-2469 GCA_039818145.1 Pseudomonadota bacterium | reverse complement strand
GACCGGCTTGTCTATTTCAATGATCATTTCCGTTTCATCTTCCGGACATTTGAAAATCTGGAAGACATTTCGGGCTTCGCTTACGAAGATATCCTCAGGACTCTGCTGGAAAACGGAGAGTTTGCAGGTGAGCGCGCCATCCGTGACCCGGAAACCTGGCTTGCCGACACGCTCGCCCATCATCGTTCACGCGACTACGCGCCACGGGTAGAACGCCTGTCCGACGGCCGCTGGATGGAAGTCAAATGTCGCCCCATGGATGATGGTGGTGCCATTGTTCACTGGAACGATGTGACGAGCCTGATGCAGACACAGCTTCGGTTCGAGGCGGCCATCGAAAGCACCGCTGACGGCTTTGCCATCTGGGACCAGGCTGACCGGCTGGTGCTCCACAACCGCGTATTTGCCCGTTTGCACCGCGCCACATCGGAGCGGCTGAAGCCTGGAACGACCTTCAAGACCTTTATGACGGATACGGCGCATTCAGGCATCTTTGATGATGGAGAAAACCCTGACGAGTGGATTGCCCGGCGCGTTGAAAAACACAGCCTGCCGGTGGGTCAGAGCACGCTGCGCCACAAGGACGGTCGCTGGTTCCTGATGCGGGACCGCCGCACACGCGAAGGCGGCCGGGTCACGGTGTATACGGACATTACCGAACTCAAGGAACGCGAACGCCAGCTGATAGAGCGCGGACGCACCCTGCAGTACACGGTGCAGGAACTGGAAATGAACCGCGCCAAGCTGGAAGACCAGGCATCCAACCTGGTGGACGTGGCGGAGAAACTCGACTCCGCCAAATCAGCGGCCGAGCGAGCGAATGAAAGCAAGACGTCCTTCCTGCGCAACATGAGCCACGAGCTGCGCACGCCGCTCAACTCAATCATCGGCTTTTCCGAAGTCCTTGAGCAGGAGCTGTTCGGGAAGCTGGGCAATGAGCGCTATCTCGATTACGCCTCGATGATCAACACATCCGGCGGGCACCTTCTGTCGCTGATCAACCAGATACTTGATCTTTCGAAAATCGAAGCGGGCCGATACGAGATCGTTCACAGCCCGTTTGATCTACGAGATGTCCTGGAAGACTGTGGTGACCTGCTGGCACCACAGGCAAATGCCGGCAGTATTTCCGTGGATGTCGCAATGCCGGGCGGCGATTGCGAAGTAGATGCCGATCACACAGCCATTCGCCAGTGCGTGCTCAATCTCATGTCGAACGCGATCAAGTTCACCAAGGAAGGTGGCTCGGTGACCGTGCGCCTTGAGGACAAGGGCGACATGGCGCTGCTGATTGTCAGTGACACCGGCATTGGCATTGCCCCGAATGATCTGCGGCGGGTGATGATCCCGTTTGAGCAGGTGGATTCCACGTTTGCGGCAGGCAAGCAGGGCACCGGTCTTGGCCTGCCAATTGTGAAATCGCTGATTGAACTGCATGGCGGCTCCATTGAACTTGCCAGCACACTTGGCAAAGGCACCACCGCTACGGTCTGGTTGCCAAAGGAAGCCAGTGAGCCAGTTGTCGGTGCGCGCAATGTGGGCAGAGGTTATGGCCTCATCGCCTCTCCGTCACACTAGCCCCCTCAACGGTGCCCCTTCCCTCGCGTGCAAGATCAGGTGACATACTGATCAGAGCATGATGCACTGCGTGTGTAGCATGATCTGCCGGGACATGACATCTCCGGAAATATGACGGGGCGGGACTTTCAAGACATGGCTTCCAAAAAGAACAAATCCGACAATGGGTCAGGTGAGGATGGAGCGGACGCTGACATTCATCACGAAGATCAATTTGCCATCTGGCAGCCCAATGGCTTCAAACTCTCGGACGTACCGGGCGATGCGTCGGTAGAAAGCCGTGAGTACACGGACATTCTCAAGTCCCTGCAGGATGATCTGCGCGAACTGCAGTTGGCGTTCCTCTACAACAAGCTCAAGGGCATCATTGTTTTTGAAGGCTGGGATGCGGCTGGTAAGGGCGGCATCATCCGGCGACTGACGAGCGTCATGGACCCGCGGGCGGTTCGTGTCTGGCCGATTTCAGCGCCTGACCAACGCGAGCGTGAGGAACACTATCTCCAGCGCTTCTGGCGGCGGCTGCCGCCCAATGGCGAGTTGGGCATATTTGACCGTTCCTGGTACGGACGGGTTCTGGTGGAACGCGTGGAGGACTTTGCAACCCGCGAAGAGTGGGGCCGCGCTTATGGTGAAATAAATGCCTTTGAGGCATCGCTGGCCGCAGACGGCTTCCGCCTTGTGAAGATTTTTCTGCAGGTAGACCACGAAGAACAGGCACAGCGTTTTCGTGATCGTCTCGATGACCCGCTCAAGCGATGGAAACTTACACCGGAGGATCTGCGCAACCGAAGCCGCCGCGCAGCCTATGAGGACGCAATTGAAGAAATGGTGCGGCGAACATCGGCACCTGATGCGCCCTGGTATGTGATCCCTGCCAACGACAAGAAATTT
>JBCBUN010000397.1:0-2481 GCA_039818145.1 Pseudomonadota bacterium | reverse complement strand
GTTCGATTTTAAGATGCATCGCCTAACTCCACCCGAAATGAAAGTCTTCAGACATGGTTTCAGACAACTCCGTATTCTGACGAATAAAGTCTGTCAGAAACTCATGGAGACCGACCTCAAAGATGTCGTCCGCTACATTGTCTGCAAGTCTGGCGATCACGTTGTTGGTGAGGCTCAGGCTCTTTGAGCGCGTGCCATACCGCCGCGAGAGCTGGGTAAGGTTCTCCCCCACCTGGCTGTAGCAGTACAGCAAGGACCGAGGGCACTGGCGATTGAGGATCAGGAAATCCGCGATGCTCCAGGGCGTATAGTCAGACCGGTAGATGTGGTGGAATGCCCGGTGCGACGACAGCGCGCGCAACACGGTTGTCCATTGGTAGTTGTCGATACCACCGCCGACGCTCTCTGACTCCGGGAGCAGCACATAGTATTTCACATCAAGCAGACGCGCCGTGTTGTCCGCGCGTTCAACAAATGAGCCTATCCTCAGGAAATCATACCCATCGTTGCGTAGCATGGATGAATCCGTGGCACCTCTGAACTGGGCGGTGCGGCCCTTCACCCAGTCGAGGAAGGTGGGCAGGCCACCGGCGGCCATTTGAGCCGGGCTCATGTCGCGCAGCTCGATCCAGGTTTCGTTGAGGGCGACCCACATTTCAGTTGTCAGAGCCGTGCGCACTGCCCGCGCGTTTTCCCGCGCCGTGCGCACACAGTTGACGATACTTGAGGGATTGTCTTCGTCGAAAATCAGGTAGTCGCACACCATGCGCTGATTGGTTGCGTCATAGTTGGCATCAAAGTCTTCCTTGCGCCCCGCGGCCGAGATGATGGACCGCCACTCGTTGCGGTGCCCCGCACCGGACGCAGGCATCATTGCCATGCGGTATCCCATCTCCAGCATACGCGCCATGTTTTCGGCGCGCTCCGTCAGGCGGGCAATCCAGAATATGTTCTCAGCCGTGCGGCTTAACATGTCATCACCGATTAATCTGCCAGAACCCAGGTGTCCTTGACACCACCGCCCTGGCTTGAATTGACGACCAGCGATCCCTTGTTTAGGGCGACGCGGGTGAGGCCACCAGCCGGTAGATGAATGCCGCTGCCCACAAGACAGAACGGTCTGAAGTCCACATGCCGGGGGGCAATCTCCTGCTCGACGAATGTCGGGCAGGTGGAGAGAGCCAGCGTCGGCTGGGCGATGAAGTCCGTTGGTTTGGCCTTGATACGGGCGATATAGGCTTCGATTTCCGCTGCCGTCGCGCGCGGTCCAATCAACATGCCGTAGCCGCCAGACCCGTGCACTTCCTTGACGACGAGGTCCTTGATGTTGTCCAGCACATAGGCGCATTCGCTCGGGTCGCCGCACTTCCATGTGGGCACGTTTTTGAGAATGGGTTCCTCGCCCAGATAAAAGCGGATCATTTCAGGCACATAGATGTAGATGGCCTTGTCGTCGGCAACGCCGGCGCCGGGCGCGCTGCAGATGGCAACGCCACCCGAGCGATAGACATTCATCAATCCCGGGACCCCCAGAAGCGAATCCGGCCGAAAGCACAGGGGGTCAATGTAGGGATCATCCAGGCGGCGGTAGATGACATCCACACGGCGCGGACCTTGCGTGGTGCGCGTGTAGACGAATTCTCCGTCCACGTACAAATCCTTGCCCTCAACGATATCAACGCCCATCTGGTCGGCCAGAAAGGAGTGCTCGTAATAGGCACTGTTAAACGAGCCGGGCGACAGGACAACCACAACCGGGTCACCCTCACATTTGTGAGGTGCCACCGATGACAGGGTCTTGTGCAGCATGTTGGGATAGTCATCCACCGGCATGATGCGGCGTCCGGAAAACAGATCCGGGAACATCCGCATCATGATCTCGCGGTTCTCAAGCATATAAGAGACACCGGAGGGCGTACGGCAGTTGTCTTCCAGCACGTAGAACTCGTTGGCGCCGACACGGACAATGTCCGTCCCTACAATGTGGCTATAGACGCTGCGCGGCGGCTTGATGCCGACGACGGCGGGCTCATAGGACTCGTTGAGATAGACAAGATCAGCAGGGATAATCCCCGCACGGATGATGTCGCCGCGGTGATACACGTCCTTGAGGAACATGTTCAGCGCCCGGGCGCGCTGCTTCACACCCTGGCTCAGCAGACCCCATTCGGACGCTGTAAAGATGCGTGGCACAATATCAAACGGAATGAGCCGTTCCGGGCTCCCGCCTTCGCCGTAAACCGCAAAGGTGATGCCAATTTTACGGAATAGTGTTTCCGCTTCACGGTTTTTCAGCGACAGGGCGTCGGGGCCCTGGGCTTCGATCCATGACAGCAATTCGCGGTAAGGCGGGCGCACATCTGCGCCGGCGCCCGTCTCGTTGAAAAAGGCAATCTGCTCGTCTGAAGAATGCATATTGTTGTCGTGCGCTGCCAACGTAGATGTGTCAAGTCGCAGCGCCGAACGGAAACCCCTCCGGCT
>JBCBUN010000396.1:0-2486 GCA_039818145.1 Pseudomonadota bacterium | reverse complement strand
AATGAACAGGCGGCCGCGCTGGTAGTTGGACGCAACCATATGGTTGAACTGCCATGAGCTGACCTTGCGGATTGAAAACTCGATGCTGTCGTCACCAATGGAGGCGCGGATGCTCTCCCTGATCGTTTCCTCATCGAGGTCGTGGGGGTCACCTTCGGCGCGCAGCAAAATAGTGCTCCACTCGGTCCATGGTTTGACGCAGGTCCATACGCCCATGGTGTCGCGGCTTCCCGGCGTGAGGGTAACAAACAGCGCGCCGGACCGGTGAGCCGTGTAGCGGCTCAGATCGGCATCGATCCAGACTGTCACAGCATCGCGGAGACCCATCACACCTTCAAACTCAAATCCGCCGTCGGTGCCGACAATCGTGCGCGATCCGTCGCAGCCGATTGCGTAACGGGCTTTGACTTTGAATTCCGATGACCCGTCCCGGGGGACAACATGGGCCTCTACAAAGTCGCCATGGTCCTTTATTGAGCGGACTTCATGGTCCTGCCGGATGTCAGCGCCCAGCTCCTGCGCGCGGCGGAGCAGGATCGGTTCAAGGGTGTTCTGGGCGATGTTGCACATCTCCGATGGACTGGCAGCCCGATAGTCACCGATCCGATCATCGCCCGTGCCCCAGGTCATCATCCGGGACAGTTCGCGGCCGGCAAATGTGGTTGCGTATACCTGCTTGCCCATGAGGACGTGGGGCAGGGCATTTGCCTGTGCTTCCTCTTCGATGCCGAGATCTCTGAAAACCTCGACGGCGCGCTGGTTGGTGATGTGGGCACGGGGCGCGTTGGCGGTGCCGTATTTGGTCAGCGTCAGCGCATCCACCCCGGAGCGGGCAAGCAGACTTGCAGCTGTAAGGCCTGCGGGGCCGGCACCAACGATGAGAACGTCAGTTTCGATGGTCTTCATGAGTGTGTTCCTTTTCCTACCTGTTGACTGGACCGGTCTTGCGCATGGCCCCGTCTGGCGTCACGCAATGATGAGCCGCGCGACGAAGTCTGCGTGGCGTTCAACAGTCTCTTTTTTCAGGGGGTCGATTCCGGTGAGTTGCCGGCACTCAGGTGCAACCGCGAAGATCAGGCCCGCCGCGCCCGCAAGTGTGTAGTAGACGTGGGGCAAGTCTTCCCGGGCGTAGCCAAGCGCATTGAGCATGTAGTCTGACAGGGTCTCAAAGCGCGGGCGCAGATGCGTCGAGATCAGCCAGTTGAGCCGGTCGTCCGCGTTCTTGCCCTCGTCCACCATGAGCCAGAAGAACTCAGGATAGTCTGCGGAGAAACGGACGAACTCTCTTATGGACTCGCGTGCGTTCTCCCGCTCGTCAGCTGATTGCCGCTGAGTGAGGCGGTCAAACAAGCGTTCGCCAATTTCTTCAAACAGGTTGTCGGCAGCAGCGCGCCAGAGCACGTCCTTGGTGCCGAAGTGGTAGGTGATCAATCCCTGATTGGTGCCTGCCACGCTGGCGATGTCACGGGTGCTGGTGCCATGAAATCCGCGCTTGGCAAAAGACTGCCGCGCCGCGTGAACAATGCGGGCGGATGTTTCTTCGCGCTTTTTGGAGCGCGCGGTGCCTCTGGACTTTGCCGATGCGGCGTTTTCCGATTTTGAATCATCACGAACCATCAGGATGCGTCCTTCTTTGTGGTCTCAATCTCATGGAAAAGTTGCTGGAGCGCTTCTTGGTCGCCGGGCGCCATCTGCTTCAGGAAGGTGATGACTTCGTCGGGAATCCATTGCTCAACAGCGCTGGCGAAACTCGGGCGTTGCTTCATGCGTGCAAGCCATGCGGTGACAGCGGGATAGCCGGCGAACATGCTGTCCAGGCCAAGATGCTCAAGCCTCAGCACGTAGGGCAGGACCGCGCCATCGGCGATGGTCGGGGCTGCTCCGGCAAGCCACTGGGCGTCTTGGAGCTGCGTTTCCATGTCGTCCAGCATCTTGATGAAGCGCTCGATCGCAGTTTTGAATTCGGGGGCCTCCACGCCGTGCTCAAGAACACTCCGTCGCTGTGCGCGGGCAACTGGATCGACAATGCTGGCAATTGCTGCCTCACGTGTTTCAGCGGGCTGTGCGTTTACGAGATGCCGGGGGCCCAGCGCGAACGTGATGACTGCTGCTTCTGCGTGGATCTTGTGATCAATCAGATGTGTCCATGACCGCATCCGATGCGCTGCTAGGGGATCATTGGGGACAAGCGGGTCGCCGCTACCGATCTGATCCAGATACATCATGATCAGGGATGACTCGAGAATGACCGTCTCATCGTCGAGAAGGGCGGGCACCACGTGATCAGGGTGGATCTTCGTGTACCAGTCCGCGTGTTGCTCTCCAGCCAGAAGGTCGATTTCCCGCGACGTGAATTCCATCTGCTTTTCAGACAGCATCCACCGCACTTTCTGTGAGCAGGTGGAAACAGCATTGTGAAACAGGGTCAGCATGAGCAGCCTCAAAATTATTCGATTGACAAGCGACAAAATTGTTCGATTGACAAG
>JBCBUN010000395.1:0-2487 GCA_039818145.1 Pseudomonadota bacterium | reverse complement strand
GGCAAAGTCACCGTCAGAATGGCCCAGGCCGGTAAAATCAAAACGCAGGACTGCGATACCGTGATCACATAGCCGTGACGCAATGCGGGTCGCAGCAAAAATGTCCTTGGAGCAGGTGAAGCAATGCGCAAACAGCGCGTATGCCCGCGGTTGGCCCTTGGGCATTTCAAGTCGGCCCGCAAGCTTTTCGCCAAGGCTGCCCGTGAATTCGATGCGTTGTATCTGCTTGGCCATGGTGCCCCGTCTTTGATTTGTTGGGGCACTGAAGGTTGTGGTCAGTCGGATTTGCCCAAAATCTGACCAACCCGCAGACGTTCTTCATCGCTCAACGGAGTGCCCTCTTCCGCCAAGCTGTCAGCGCTGCGGTTCATAAAGTAACGAACCGCAAGCCCCCCGGCCAATAACAACACGATGAACGGCCCAAACCAGAGTAAATAGGTGTGTGGAGCCACCCGCGGACGCAGCAATACATATTCGCCGTAGCGATCCACCACGTAATCCATGACCTCTTCGTCCGTGTCGCCCTGAACCAGGCGGTCACGAACCAGGATGCGCAAATCTTTTGCCAAAGGGGCGTTGGAGTCGTCGATTGACTGGTTCTGGCAGACCATGCACCGCAGGTCCGCGCTCAACGCGCGGGCCCGTGCTTCCAGAGCCGGATCGCTGAGAACCTCGCTCGGCTCATATGCCTTTGCAGGCGTAGTCACGACGGCCAGGACCATCGCAAGGCTTAACAGACCTGCTTTGAGCATTTGGAACGGTCGTGTTGGGCCCGTGGTCATACGGCAGCCTCTCCGGCTGCTGATGGCGAGTTCGCCTTTTTGCGCGCAGGTGCGCCGACGCGTAGCCGACGGTCAGACAGAGACACAACACTGCCCAGCACCATGATGATGCAGCCTACCCAGACGAGCGGCTGAAGCGGATTGTGATACGCACGCACAATCCACTGGGTTTGGCCCGGCGCAGCACCTGGCTGGGGATCGCCTAGCACGACATACACATCGTCAAGAATGGTCGTGCGGATAGCCGCTTCAGTCGTTGGCATTTTTGCAACCGGGTAGAAGCGTTTTTCCGGTGTGAGCTGGCCAACGACGGTGCCCTCACGACTGACCGTGAAAATGCCGCGATCGGCCTCGTAGTTGGGCCCCGGCGCGGGCGTGACGCCTTCAAAGGTCAGTTCATAAGGACCGATCTCGAGCGTCTGGCCAGCTTGCATCAATACCACGCGCTCCTGCGCGCCCGCTGTGACGCCGACCACACCAAAGACAAGCACGCCCACACCTGCATGGGCGATTGCCGTACCCCATGCGGAGCGCGGCAGGCCTTTGAGACGATTCATGCTCTGGCCAAAGGATATTTTGCCAAGCTTCACGCGTTCGGCGATTTCAACGCCTGCACCGACCACCAGCCATGTCGCAATGGCCAAGCCTACTGCTGCCAAAATCGGCGCGCCCTCAACAACAAAGAGCGCGATGAGCCCTACAACAAGTGCTGCCACGGCAGCCGCATAGAGTCGTTGTGCGGTTGCAAGCGCATCTGCGCGTTTCCACGCCAGCATCGGGCCGAACGGGACCAACAGCAGCAAAGGAAGAATGATAGGAATGAATGTGCCGTTGAAGAACGGTGGCCCCACCGAGATTTTTTCGCCTGTCACTCCTTCAAGAACGAGCGGGTACAACGTGCCGATGAGCACGGCCGCGGTAGATGCTGTGAGAAGCAGGTTGTTGATCACCAGCGCCGACTCGCGGCTCACAGGCGCAAAAAGCCCGCCGAGCTTGAGGCTTGGTGCCCGCCATGCGTAGAGCGCCAACGCGCCGCCAATGAAGAAGATCAGAATGGCCAGGATGAAAAGGCCGCGTTCCGGATCAACGGCAAAAGCGTGCACAGAAGTCAGCACGCCGGAGCGTACGAGGAATGTCCCCAACAAGGACAATGAGAAAGCCAGAATGGCCAGCAACACAGTCCATGATTTCAACGCGCCGCGTCGCTCCACCACGATGGCGGAATGGAGCAATGCTGTTGCCGCCAGCCACGGCATGAGTGATGCGTTTTCGACCGGATCCCAGAACCAGTATCCGCCCCAACCCAGTTCGTAGTACGCCCACCAACTTCCAAGTGCGATGCCAACTGTCAGCGACGCCCACGCGGCCAGCGCCCACGGGCGCACCCAGCGGGCCCAGGCCGCATCAACGCGACCTTCGATGAGCGCAGCAGCCGCAAATGAGAAGGCTACCGACAGCCCCACATAGCCGCCGTAGAGAAATGGCGGGTGAAAAGCGAGGCCAGGGTCTTGAAGAAGCGGGTTGAGGTCGGTGCCGTTAATCGGTGTGGGCGACAGACGGACGAAGGGGTTGGATGCAAGCACTACGAAAAGGCTGAATACAGCGCCGATGAGTCCCTGCACACCCAGAACCCGCGCCTTCAATGAGTCCGGAAGATTGGCACCGAAGTTGGCCACACTGGCGCCGAAGACCGCCAGGATCAGGA
>JBCBUN010000394.1:1632-2499 GCA_039818145.1 Pseudomonadota bacterium | reverse complement strand
TGTAACTTTGAGAAGCGTATCGATCTCCTGGATCTCAGCTTCGCCCTTCGCCATGCGTTCCATGACCCGCCACATCCAACCCGTGCCTTCTCGGCATGGGGTGCACTGGCCACAGCTTTCATGCTTGTAGAAATACGACAGGCGCGCGATCGCCTTGATGATATCCGTCGACTTGTCCATGACGATAACGGCTGCGGTGCCCAGGCCGGACTGAACGTCCTTGAGGGCATCAAAGTCCATCAGGACCGTATCGCAGATGTCTTTGGGAATTAGCGGAACAGACGATCCGCCGGGAATGACCGCCAGCAGATTGTCCCAGCCACCACGCACACCGCCTGCGTGTCGCTCAATCAGTTCCTTGAGCGGGATCGACATTTCTTCTTCCACGTTGCACGGATTGTTCACGTGCCCGGAAATCGAGAAAACCTTGGTGCCGGTGTTTCCGGGGCGCCCAAAGCCTGCGAACCAATCACCACCACGACGCAAGATAGTAGGCGCCACCGCGATGCTTTCGACGTTGTTCACCGTCGTCGGGTTGCCGTAGAGGCCGACATTGGCGGGGAATGGCGGCTTCAGCCGCGGCATGCCCTTTTTGCCCTCCAGGCTCTCAAGCAGGGCCGTTTCTTCACCGCAGATGTATGCGCCTGCTCCATGATGAACAATCACATCAAATGGATATCCAGAGCCACATGCATCGGGTCCGATGAGGCCTGCCTCATAGGCTTCGTCCACCGCGTCCTGCAACCGGTCGCGTTCGAAAATGTACTCACCACGCAGATAGATATATGCATGGTTCGCGCCCATGGCGAAGCCCGCTACGAGGCAGCCCTCGATCAGCTTGTGCGGATCATGCCGCATCATTTCCCG
>JBCBUN010000394.1:0-1622 GCA_039818145.1 Pseudomonadota bacterium | reverse complement strand
CCATGCATATATCTATCTGCGTGGTTCGCGCCCATGGCGAAGCCCGCTACGAGGCAGCCCTCGATCAGCTTGTGCGGATCATGCCGCATCATTTCCCGGTCCTTGCAGGTGCCAGGTTCGGACTCATCCGCATTGACCACGAGGTAGTGAGGACGACCGTCACTTTCCTTGGGCATGAACGACCATTTCAGGCCCGTCGGGAAGCCCGCGCCACCGCGGCCACGCAGACCCGACTTTTTGATTTCTTCAATGATCCAGTCACGGCCTTTGGCCAGCAGTTCCTTTGTGCCGTCCCAATCGCCGCGCTTGCGCGCAGCTTCCAGGTTCCAGCTCTCAAAGCCATACAGATTCGTGAAGATGCGATCCTTGTCTTCAAGCATGACTAAGCCCCCTCACCTTCTGCAGACATGTGCGGCACGTCCTGAAGCGTTGTCGCGCCGCCTGCCGGTTCAGATGACTTGCGTCCAGTCTGGGAGCCAATGCTCACATCACGTCCAGCGGCCAGATCGTCCAGCAGTTTCTCAAAATTCTCTGCACTCAGATCTTCATAGTAGTCATCGTTGATCTGAACCATGGGCGCGTTGGCACAAGCGCCGAGGCACTCGACTTCAAGCCAAGAGAAATTCCCATCAGAGGATACTGTGCTCTGCTCGCCGATCCGCTTGCGACACACTTCTTTGAGGTCGTCCGCGCCGCGCAGCCAGCAAGGCGTTGTACCGCAAAGCTGGATAAAGTGTTTGCCCACCGGGGACAGATTGAACATCGTGTAAAAGGTCGCAACTTCGAGCACGCGAATGAAGGACATGTCCAACATCTCAGCAACAACTCGAATGGCCGGCTCCGGCAGCCAATAGTCGTGCTGTTTTTGTGCCTGCCAAAGGAGCGGGATGACAGCAGACGCCTGACGGCCGTCAGGGTACTTCGCAATTGTCTTTTTGGCCCACTCCAGGTTTTCTGGGGTGAATGCAAAACTTTCAGGCTGGTTGGGATCCAGACGCCGGACGCTCATCGGTCCACCTCGCCAAACACAATATCAAGAGAGCCAAGAATGGCAGACACGTCTGCCAGCATGTGGCCCTTACATAAATGATCCATCGCATGCAGATGGTTGAAGCCCGGCGCGCGCAACTTGCAGCGATAGGGTTTGTTGGACCCGTCAGAAACCAGGAATACGCCGAATTCACCCTTAGGCGCTTCAACCGCTGCGTACACTTCACCGGCAGGGACGTGATAGCCTTCGGTGTAGAGTTTGAAGTGATGGATCAACGCCTCCATGGAGCGCTTCATCTCACCGCGCTTGGGCGGCACGATCTTGCCATCCATAGAAGAGACCGGCCCCTCGCCTGCCGGGCTGCGAAGCAACTCCAGGCACTGTTTCATGATGCGGATGGACTGGTGGCATTCTTCAACACGGCAAAGGTAGCGATCGTAGCAGTCGCCGTTCTTGCCTAGTGGAATGTCGAACTCGAGCTCGTTGTAACACTCGTATGGCTGCGCGCGGCGAAGGTCCCATGCCATGCCTGAGCCACGCACCATGACCCCGGTGAATCCCCAAGAGAGTGCATCTTCCTTGCTCACAACACCGATATCCACGTTGCGCTGCTTGAAAATACGGTTGCCGG
>JBCBUN010000393.1:0-2501 GCA_039818145.1 Pseudomonadota bacterium | reverse complement strand
TGTTCACCCTGCCCCATATCGAAGCCATAGCCAGTTCCGCCAACAAGCAGGTTCTGGAAGGATGGTTCGTAGATGCCCACGCACTGGCAGCCGATGGATTGTTGGTGCTGTTCATCGCCCATGTAGGTGCAGCCTTCTATCATCACATCAAATTGCGTGACAGCGTTCTGCTCAAAATGCTCCCGGTGTCGGAAGCTGCGTTTCAGGAACGACTGGACAATGAAAAGAGGACGACGTCATGACCCCTGCATCCTTCATTAAATCACTTGGTGCGATGGCCACGGCATCCCTCCTCTCCGTTCTGCCGGTATCGGCGGCCACCTGGAGCATCGATCAGGAAGCAAGCACGCTGGGCTTTGAAGCGCAGGTTTTCGGGTCGGCTGTGCCCGGTACCTTTGGCGACTGGGAAGCTGAGATTGTGTTCGATGAAGAGGCGCTGAATACATCTGCGGTCTCCGTCACTATCAATATGAGCAGCGCAGACACAGGCGATGGGTCGCGTGACGGCAGCCTTAGGGGATCAGAGTGGTTTGCCGTTGAAGAGCATCCAGAAGCATCACTCACCAGCACCGCTTTTCGCAAACTGGATGATGGCAGCTTTGAAATGGATGCTGACCTCACCATGCGGGGCACGACCAATGCCATTACCCTGCCCTTTACGTTGACGGAAGCAGCAGACGGCGTTGTGGCGAAGGGCTCAGTGACCGTGAATCGGACTGACTACGGCATTGGACAGGGCGATTATGTAAGCGGCGCAACCGTCGGGCTTGATGTGGTCATTTCTATTGATATCGCTGCGACCCCTGAAGTCGACGCCGACATGGAAAACTAGTCAGCTCGCGCACTTGATACAGCTGGCAGCTTTGGGGTCAAGCTCAAGACGTTTGCGGGCGATGGGGTCATCGCAATTCACGCAATAGCCAAAGTCACCTGCATCAAGACGCTTGAGGGCAGCCTCTATTTGAACCAGTGCCAGCTTGCGGCGATCGTCCACGGCCTTGGCCATCGCCTGCACCTGCATGGCGTCCATACGTGACAGTCGTCCAACACTTTGCTGATCCAGTGTGACTGGAGCCCGATCGGCGTCAGATACAGTTTGTTGACGCATGAGATCGTCACGTTCTGTCTCAAGCTGTTGCCTGAATTTAGCGAGGCTTGCGTCAGTCAGTTCCGTCATCTTCGACCTGGAGAGCGTCCATGGTTGCCTGATCAGGCACGCCATAGCCAAGATCGATGACCACGCCGTCCTTCCAGCGCGTTCCGATCATGCTCTCCTCCCTTTCCTGTCCATAGGACACGGGAGTCTGGGACGAATGCAATCCCAGGGACAGATAGGGTGCGTGTCCGCTGCCGGTGTCCAGCGGGAGCGCAAGGGATTCTGCGCGCACTTTCATGCCCGAAGCGTAGTCATTCTCGTAAACCGAAAACGTGCCGCACGGCAGTTCGGTTACGAGGGACACACCCAGGTCGATCCGCGACCGTTCGGTCTGCCCCAAATAGTTCAGGAAGTTTTGTCCGGTGAGGTCAGCACCCATGCGCTCTGCCACTGCCGTTCCCATGAGCCGGTAGATCACTGACATGGGGGCCAGACGTTCCATGATGGTGACATCGGGAAGCAGTTTGGCAAGGCGGCGGAGGTCGAGGTCGCTTCTGGTCGGAGCAACCTTGTCGCCGCGAACGTCCTCATAGATCTGCAGGAACTCGCGCAGCCGGTCAGGGGCGTCAGACAAGGCAAGAGCAGCCTCATAACACTCAAGCGTGTTTGAGGGGCTTTGATGCGATTCTGCTGCTACGGCTGACATGGCGGCCAATGGGTCTGGTTGATCAAGACACCAAAATGGCCGGAAAGAATGAAGAAATGGAAAAGTGAGGAAATGGTACGCCCTAGGGGAGTCGAACCCCTCTTTCCAGGTTGAAAACCTGGCGTCCTAACCGATAGACGAAGGGCGCACATATCCGCGCGTTGTTGCGCTGCGGAGAGGTTAGGTACACTGCATATGGGACGTATTCAAGTACCCAAAGTGGCAATTTTTGCGACTTTTTGAGCTGATCGCGGGCTGGAGCCCTCAAGTGGCCGGTGCCGCATCCTCAATATGCAATTCCACAGCGTCTCCACCCCGCCAGGTGTCCCGTTTGAGCCGCCCGGCCGCATGAATGCGCTCGTCAGACGCAGCCAATAGGGCCTGTCCCAGAGGCTGATCGGCACTTCTGAACGCCACTGCCTTGAGCTTCTTGCCGCTGGCGCCTTTGAGTGTCACCCGAACATGGCCGCTGCCAACAACATCTGCGAAGGCAATACGGGCGTCTGATATGGCAATCCGGGGTTCGGGATTGCCGGACCCATAGGGGCCTGCCTGGGCAATCATGTCGACCAGAGACGCATTGGCCCCGCCGCAAGAAATGGCGCCATCCAGCGTCAGTCCCATGCTCGCCTGCGCCTGATCGACGCTCTCGGCCAGGTCTTCTTCCAGAAAATTGCTCAGTTCCGGGACTTTATTGGC
>JBCBUN010000392.1:0-2503 GCA_039818145.1 Pseudomonadota bacterium | reverse complement strand
GTGAAATGGCTTTCAAGATAGGTACCTTTCACATCCGGGCGGCACCGGGCACCGGCACGCCGGACGCAGAGCTGTCACCCACACCACCCCGCAAGGAGAGCGGCCCGGCAGGCGCAGACTGGGTCGCGGCACCCGTGCCTCCACGATCTGCAACTTCCGCATAGATGACAGCGGCCCGACGCCATTGCTCGAACATGGCGGCGTTCATGGCCCCCGCCGTCTGGCAGGTTTCCGCGTTGTTGTCGCCCGCATTGCAGGACATGGTGGTCGTCAGCAGTTCCTGCTGGATGGCCAGCCGGGTTTCAAAGTCGTCGTAATTGTCTGACGCAACAGCACGCTCTTTCAGCGTGGAGATGGCGCCACATCCAGCCTGCTGCCGCTCAAGAGCAAGTGCCACGGCACGGTGGCTCTCGGACAAATCGCCTGCTTTCACCGAGCTGCACAACCGCCCTGTCAGATGCGCCTGAACATGATCAAACAGACGAATGAGTTCCCGCTCGCGGGGCGCAAGGTCGGCATATTGCGAGGCCAGTTCCTTGCCCTCAGCGCCCTCGAGCAGCACTACCGCTCCATTGCCAGCCGGGCGCGGTGCCTGACCCAGCAATGTTTCCACATCCACACTGTCACGCGCCAGCGCGGTTTGAAGCGCGTTGGCCATGTCAGGGCGGCCGGTATCGCCGGCGGGGATATAGAGAAACTGAATGCCAAGGGGCCGGGTTTCAAACTGGAAGTAAGCCTTGACGCCGTCACGTTCGAGCAGGCCCTGCGCCCCTTCACCGACCCGCTGGCCGTTAAGGGCAAAGACCTTACCTGCTGAATCCGTGTACTGACCAACAACCCGGCCATTGTCCTCAGCAATGCTGGCAACCACACCCTCGCTCAGGGCAAAGCCGACATACCGGCCAGAGAGCGTGCCGCCGGATTGCGCGTAAGCTGCGGGAAGCAGCCACAGGCCTGCCAACACAACAGCCAGCAAACGACACGTGAGGACCCTGACCTGCAAACGAAAACTCCTACTGACCCTTGAACTCAGGTTTGCGTTTCTCAAGGAACGCCATCATGCCTTCCTTCATGTCTTCTGACCGCATCAACGGCAGAAGCTGCAGGTAGACGTGATGAACATGATCCGGGAACGTCTCATTGAGCCCCATCCGCATCATGCGTTTGGACGCCTGCACCGCCAAGGGGGCATTGTCGGCAATCTCCCGCGCCAGTTTGCGGGCTTCACCCATGAGCTCAGCTGCCGGAACCACGCGGGATGCGAGCCCCCACTCAACACTCTCTTCAGCTGAAAGCGTGCGACCGGTGAAAATAAGTTCGGATGCCTTTTCCCACCCGATCATCCGCGGCAGGAACCATGTCCCGCCGGATTCAGGCACCACGCCGCGCTTGGTGAAAGCCGCCGCCAGCTTGGCCGTGTCGGCCATCAGCCGGATGTCACAGCCAAGAGCGGTATCCATGCCGTAGCCCGCAGCGCCGCCATTGACGGCGCAGATGGTGGGCGTGTCCATGGCCTGCATCACCGTGGGCGGCGTGTTGCGCAGGTCCAGCGTGGCGCTGACCTTGTTGCTGTTCATGCCACCGCTGATGCCGCCACCACCGGTGGCTTCTTCAAGATTGAGCCCGGCGCAAAACGCACGACCGGTGCCGGTGAGGATGACACACCGGACATCCTTGTCTTCTTCAGCCTTCACCAGAAGAGCCGTCAGTTGCGACAGCATCTCACGTGAAATTGTGTTCATCCGTTCAGGCGCATTCAACGTGATGGTCGCGATGGCGTCCGTCACGTCATACAGCACTTCATTGGATGCCCCTGCGTCAGACATCTGCCCAAGATCATGTGCTTCGCTCACGATCGGCTCCTCCCGGTTTCGTTGCTTTAATGGCTTTTTCCAACCCTAGCGCCGATTGATCAGTCCGCCAACTTGCGCATGTTCTTGGAGAACCGCTTCCAGTTTTCCACGTAATGCAGCGCCGACAGCTTGAGGGCGGCGCTGTCTTCAGGAGTCAACTCGCGCACAACCTTTGCAGGTGACCCGACCGCCAGAACGCCATCGGGAATTTCCTTGCCTTCGGTCACCAGCGCGTGGGCACCGATGATCGAGCCTTTGCCGATTTTTGCGCCATTGAGAACCGTGGACCCGATACCGATCAGGGAACCTTCGCCAATGGTGCAGCCATGCAGCATGACCATGTGGCCGATCGTGACATCCGGCCCGATGGTAAGCGGCATGCCGGGGTCTGAGTGGAGCACGGAGCCATCCTGCACATTAGAGCGCTCGCCAATGGTGATCGGCTCATTGTCCCCGCGCACGGTGGCACCGAACCAGACACTGGCGTCCGGCTTCATGATGACATTGCCCATCACAGATGCGCTGGGCGCGACCCAGAAACTGCCGTCGCCGGGCAGCTGCGGCTTGAGGTCGTCGAGTTCGTAGATTGCCATGGTCATGCTGCATGGCTGCACCATTGGCGAAGGTTCCCTGATCGGTATCGGGTCCAC
>JBCBUN010000391.1:0-2504 GCA_039818145.1 Pseudomonadota bacterium | reverse complement strand
CTGGTGTGGGATCAGGAGGGACCACCGCAGGTGGATATCCTCACGCGTCTGGCAGATGACCTGGAAGACCGCCTGCTGAATATTCCCGGTACCCGCGAGACAGATCTCTATGGCGAAGCTGAAGAAGAAGTGCTCGTTACGCTTGATGCGGTGGCGGTGTCGTCGCTCAATCTCAGCGTGGCTGAAATCTCCCGCGCCATCACACTGGCAGATGCCAAGGTATCGGCCGGTCAGATACGCAACTCGATCAATGATCTTGCCATTGAGGTGACGGGCGAACTTCAGAGCATCACCCAGATTGCTGATCTGCCGATCAAGCAACGGCCGGACGGACAGATTGTGCGCCTGCGCGACATAGCGACTGTCACCAAGGGCGTGCGTGATCCCCCACGCAGCCTCGCGCTGGTGCGCGGTGAGCGCGGTGTCATGATCTCTGCCGAGATGGAAGCCGGCGGTCGTGTTGACCTTTGGTCCATTCGCGCCGCGAAAATCCTCGAGGACTTCGAGGCAGACCTGCCGCGCGGCATCAAGCAGATCATTGTCTTTGATCAGAATGTCTATACGTCTGCGCGTCTTGTTGAGCTCGGCTCCAACATGCTGCTGGGTGCGGCCATCGTCATGGGCGTGTTGCTGGTCACTCTCGGCTGGAAGTCTGCGCTGCTCGTAGGCGCGGCCCTGCCTTTGTCCGTGCTGATGGTGTTCATCGGCTACAATCTCATCGGCATGCCGCTGCACCAGACATCCATGGTGGGCATCATCGTGTCGCTGGGCCTGTTGATCGACAACGCCATTGTGGTGGTCGATGACTTCAATGCGGCGCGCAAGAACGGGGCGAGTCCGGGTGAAGCGATTTCGGAAACGATCTCGCACCTCTTCGTACCGCTGTTCGCGTCAACTCTGACCACGTGCCTTGCATTTGCGCCGATCTTCCTCGCGCCGGGTGGGGCGGGCGAGTTTGTCGGTCCGCTTGCCATCGGCGTGATCATCGCTTTGTCCAGTTCGTTCTTCCTTGCGATGACGGTGATCCCGGCCATTGCGGGTTTTGTGTCCAGCGATGACGATGCGGACACCCGCCGCGACCACATCTGGTGGAAGGACGGCTACGTCAATCGTGAGCTTGCGGATCTGTACCGCCGGAGCATTCGGCTCATCCTGCGGCGTCCCATTATCGGTGTCGGTGTCTCGCTCGTGTTGCCCATCTTCGGCTTTACGATGGCGGGCACTTTGGAGAGCCAGTTCTTCCCGGCCAATGACCGCGACATGTTCCAGATGCAGGTGTTTCTCCCGGCACAGACGTCGCTGGCTGAAACACGTGTTGAAGTTGAAAAGATCCGTGAGCGTCTCAATACGCACGAGGCGGTTCTAGACAGCTACTGGGTGATCGGTGATCCGGCACCACGGGTGTTCTACACCATGACCAACTCGTCTGAGGGACTGGCGTCCTATGCTGGTGCCTTTGTGCGCACCACGTCAGGGGAAGCCACGCTGAAATTCCTGCCGGAAATCCAGAACGATCTGCGTAATGCGTTTCCCAATGCCACCATTCTGGCTGTGCCGTTCGAGCAGGGTCCGCCCGCAGATGCGCCATTGGAAGTGCGTGTCGTAGGGCCTGACCTGGATGTTCTGCGTGCTGAAGGTGAAAAGCTGCGGGCCATCATGCATCGGACGTCCGGCGTGACCTACACCATAGCCAAGCTGTCCGGTGGTCAGCCCAAGCTGAGTGTCATCGCCAACGAGGATGAAGCCAAGAATGCGGGTCTTCAGGCAGTTGATATTGCCCGCTCGCTCGACGCGTCGTTTGAAGGCACTGTGGGCGGGTCTGTTGTTGAGGCCACGGAAGAACTGCCGGTGCGTGTGCGCGTCGGTGACGGCGGGCGCGGGGAGATCAGCGACATCCGGTCCGAGTATATCCTGCCGACCATCCGGGGCCCGCTTACGGACAACGGCATGCCCGGTGTGCCGCTGACGGCGATTGCTGAAATCGGGCTTGTTCCGGAGCTTGCAGGTATCACGCGGCGCAACGGGGAGCGGACCAATACCATTCAGGGTTTCCTGGTGCCGTTCGAACTCCCGGCTGAAAACCTTGCCGAGTTCCGCCAGCACATGGTGGATGCGGGCTACGAGCCGCCACGCGGGTACCGTTTTGAGTTTGGCGGGGACGCGGAGAACCAATCAGAGGCACTGGGCAGCTTTGCGGCGTTCGCCGGTCCGCTGTTGGTGTTGATGGCGGCGTCCATCATCCTGTCCTTCAACTCGTTCCGCTATGCAGGCATTGTCTTTACGGTTGCGTTCCTGTCGGTCGGCTTGGCGCTGTTTGGCGTCTGGCTGTTCGGCAATCCGCTCGGTTTTGTCGCCATTGTTGGCACCATGGGGCTGGTGGGCCTGGCCATCAACGGGGCCATTATCGTGCTCTCGGCACTCAGGGCTGATGATGCGGCCAAGGAGGGTGATCTGCAGGCGGCTGAAGATGTCGTGATCAATGCCAGCCGCCATATCATCTCCAC
>JBCBUN010000390.1:0-2526 GCA_039818145.1 Pseudomonadota bacterium | reverse complement strand
AAGAATTCGACGACCCATTTGCGTTCAAGATGGATCGGGCACCCAATCGCCATGTCGGATTTGGGTTTGGTGGACATGTATGCCTTGGCCAGCATCTGGCGCGGCTTGAGATACGCACCTTCTGGCAAACACTTCTTCCGCGCCTCACCGAGGTGGAACTCAACGGGCCGGTCAAATTCACAGAATCGGAGTTCGTCTGCGGGCCCAAGGCTGTGCCCATCAGATTCAAGATGGACGGATAACTCGCGGCATGGTCTTCCGCCGCACAAGTATGACCGCAACAAACATCACGCATGCGATGCCAACAGCGGCTGGAAACAGAACCGTTGTCCACGAGTAGTTTTCCAGAGCGGCCACCACAAATCCGTTTCGTAAGGCACCAAGCGCAAAGAACAGCGCGTTCTCTTCATATGGGAAGGCGTAAGCCTTTCTGACGGATGGCCCAAAACCCAGAAGGTCGACAGTCGTCAGCACAAGGACGGCGAGAAACGGGTTTGCCGTGGCAAACCAAAGCGGCAGTGCACTAAGGGCCAGCGCTAGAAAGACCCAGTCGATGGGGACAATACTCCTGTCGGCCGACTTGGTGAGTGCGAGCACTGCAACAAAAAACGTGATGACCCCGGAGATGCCGATGGGCCAGGCACCAATGCCTGCACCATCAGCAAGCTGCGCAAAGAACACGATGACAGTCCCGGCGGCCCAGATCATCCAAGAAAACACATGCGGCTTTGTCTCCTCGCGCAGGATGGAGCGGATGTAAGGGTAAAAAGCCACAAAGGTCAGAAGCAGGGCGAGGGCGCTGAGGACGGCCTTTGATGTGGGGATGTCTTCCATGCGAGGAGCAAAGCACAGCTGAGAGGCGGGATTGCACGGCCAAAAACGGATATCGCCAATGCACCATGAGGCGCGCTTCGGGATTCTTGGAACAAATGGCACGTCAGCCGGCCCTTGACGGCGACCCATTTCAGGCCGTTTACTTTACTTGACAGGAGTAATGCTCATATGTAGCATTACTCAGGAAATTTACAGAGCGGAGTTGTGTCCGCCTTTTTTGCGGCCCCCTTTATGCTCTAAATGAGCATAAGCCGCATACCAGCCCCAAGGGAGGCCTGGCTATGACGATTGTGTATGAACGCAGCGCCTATGACGTCAGTGCGAATGACGGCATCAAGAGCGCGAAGGCCAAAAAGCCTGTTGCGAAGAAGCCTGTTCCGGACTTTGAAGTGCCGGAATACACACCTGGTCTGGCCAAGGACATGGCTCCCATGTATGCGCGCCTTTCCAAGGTCATCCCGTCTGTGGAGTGGCCGTTCTTCGCGCCTTACATTCACGAGATCAACCGGATCAAGAAGCAGAAGAACGCTGTGATCCTGGCGCACAACTACATGACGCCGGAAATTTTCCACGGCGTTGCAGATATTGCCGGTGACAGCCTGCAGTTGGCTATCGAGGCCACCAAGGTTGAAGAACAGGTGATTGTTCAGTGTGGTGTGCACTTCATGGCGGAAACGTCGAAGCTGCTGAACCCGGAAAAGACTGTCATCATTCCTGACGAAATGGCCGGCTGTTCGCTTGCATCTTCCATTACAGGTGCTGACGTCCGCGCCATGCGCGAGGCTTATCCCGGCGTACCGGTTGTCACTTACGTCAACACATCTGCCGAGGTGAAGGCGGAGACTGACATCTGTTGCACGTCATCCAATGCGCTGAAAGTTGTCCAGAGTCTCAATGCGCCGCGCGTGATGTGCATTCCCGACGAGTATCTCGCACGCAATGTGCAGAAGGATACGGATGTCGAGATCATTACCTACAAGGGCTCCTGTGAAGTGCATGAGCGCTTTACGCCCGAAGAGCTGCGCGAGTACCGGGAGAATGACCCGGGCATCAAGATCATCGCGCACCCTGAATGCCCACCTAACGTGCTGGATGAAGCCGACTTCTCAGGCTCCACATCAGCCATGATCAACTGGGTGAAGGACAATCAGCCATCCAAGGTGATGATGGTGACTGAGTGCTCCATGTCGGACAATGTAGCTGTTGAAAATCCCAATGTGGATTTCATTCGCCCGTGCAACCTGTGCCCACACATGAAGCGGATCACCCTGCCGAAGATCCTGGCTTCCCTGCACAGTATGCAGGACGAAGTGCTTGTTGACCCGGCGATTGCAGAACGCGCGCGGCTTCCGATTGAACGCATGATTGCGCTCAACAACAACTAGCTCACGCCAGATCGCAGAAGGCCGAAAGCCAATGGCGCAGGCCACGTCCACCTCCAGAACTGCTGACCAGCAGGCCGGCGACGCCATTGTGGCGGGCGCCGGTCTTGCCGGCCTGTTCACGGCCTTGAAGCTCGCGGATGCGGGACGACAGGTCACGGTGCTTGCGGGCGTTCCGCGCAAGGGCGGCGCAACATCTACATGGGCGCAGGGCGGTATAGCTGCAGCACTTGGGGCTGACGATTCACCTGACTTGCATGTGGCCGATACACTTGCCGCCGGTGACGGGCTTGTGGACGAAGCAGCAGCA
>JBCBUN010000389.1:0-2543 GCA_039818145.1 Pseudomonadota bacterium | reverse complement strand
GATTGCGTTTGATGGCGGCGAGAGCGTTGGCAAAGGGATCGACCACATGATCCGCAGCCAGATCTTTTCCGGCATTGCCTGCCATCTGTTGATGGTCGGTCAGGAAACAGCTACATCCCGCGCTCAAATTGAGGATGCGGCGGGGCAGCTACGTGCAGCTGGATATGAGACAAGCTGTGACATCAAGCCGGGGCAATCAGAAAAGGTGATTGCAGCGGAAGTTGAGACCGGAGGCTATGGTCTGCTGGTGATGGGCGCCTACGGGCACTCACGCATCCGCAATCTCATCATCGGATCAACAACGACCGAGATGATCCGGTCCTGCATGATCCCGGTATTGCTTTACCGATAGTGGTTAGTCGCGTTGACCGCGCCAACGGTCGATGACGGCATCCACGAACTCAACACTGCCACGATCTTCCTTCCAACCTTCTGAGAAGGAAGCTCCACTTGAGCGCGGTGCGTATCCTTCCGGCAGTCGATCGAACCGAATGCGCATGGGCAGCGGGACACCTTCACCAATGGCAATTGCCTCGCCGTTCCCCATGGATGGCAGGAACTCAAGGAGACTGACGGCCGCGTCTGACACAGCTGCCTGCACAATTTCCTGGTCGTTCTGGTTTGTCAGGCGCATGGCAAAGATGGTGCTGGTCTGGGACAGGATCGTTGGGTCGATCTCTGATGGTCGCTGGGTGACCACGCACAGGCTTACCCCATATTTGCGGCCTTCCTTGGCAATCTTGGAAATGGCGCGCTTCGTTGGCTCAAAACCAAGGGCCGCGTTGCGTGGCACATAGCGGTGTGCCTCCTCGCAGACGATGGTGATGGGTACCTGGCGGTCACTCCACATCGCCAGATCAAACGCCATACGGCAGACAACAGAGACAACCACGTTGAGGATTTCAGCGGGCACGCCGGAGAGGTCCATGACCGTGATGGGGCGGCCGTCAACGGGTACACGGAAGATTCGACCGATTACATCACGCATGATGTCGCGTACAGTAAGGCTCCCAAACATGAAGGCGTAGCGCCCATCAACTGTCAGCGCTTCGATGCGGGCTTTGAGTTTCTTGTATGGGACGAGGCTCTCGGGCTTGTCGAGTTTGCCCATCATCGTGTCCAGCATCTGGATCAAATCCGAGATGCGGTAAGGCACGGGCGTATCGACGGTGATTGTGTTGCCGCCGCCGCTTGGGGTTTTGCGGACGAGGGATGATGCTTCGCCTGCGCCTGCGCGATAATTCTGCTTCGCGATCGGAATGATTTCGCGCAGCACTTCCATTTCGACGCGGCGCCCGGGTTCACCACCGAGGAGAACTTCGACAAGCTCATCGAAATTCAACAACCAGTAAGGCAATTGAAGCGTCTCGGGCCCTATGACTTCCGCCTGGTCTCCGAAGGCCGGTGCGTATTCATTGTGGGGGTCAAGAACCACGATGTGTGCGTTCTTATGCTCCTGCATCATGCCCCGCAGAATGAGCGAAACCGCGCATGACTTACCGGTGCCGGTCGTGCCGACGACCGCAAAGTGTTTCGCGAGCAGATCATCCGGAATGATGTGCGCAGGAATGTTCTCGTCCTGTTGGATCGATCCAATGCGAACGAGGCCTGTGGCATCGCTGCTGAAGATAACGCTCAGGTCTTCGCTGGCGGCAAGATGGACTTCAGATCCAAGTGTTGGAAATGCCGACACGCCGCGCCGGAACGCGCGGTTCTGAGCGCCATCTCGCCCAGCAACAATCTCGCCAACCATCTCAATTTCAAGAATCTTGAGCTCGTGTTCGTCAGCACTGCTGGCTGGAACTGGAATGCTAAGGCCGGAAACAATACCGATGACCAATCCCTCGCGGCTAATGACCTTGATAAGGGAGCCCATTGACGGTGTGCCGCCGGTTGGCCTTCCGTTTTCATCGCTATCCAGCACGACGACGGCTTGAGCGCCGGAAACCGAAACAATGCGGCCAATGGCGAAGCCAGCTGTCGCGGCGAGGCGTGGCTTGTTTAGGTCGATGCTGCTGAGCGTGTTTGTTTCTACCATATGCCCGTTGCTCCCTTACTCAACGGCGGCTGAAAATGTGGCCGGTACAGTTTTGCGGATTCTGTGAATTGGAAACCGGATCAAGGCTGTGGTGCCTGCTCCCGGTGTGCTCGAAATACTGAAGTTTGCGTCGTGGAGTTCGGCAAAAGCTTTTGCGAGAGGCAGGCCAAGGCCGGTGCCTTCCTGCTGGCGTGCCAATGTGCCGTCTACCTGGCGGAACGGTTCCATTGCTGTGGCCAGCTGGCTGGGTGTCATGCCAATGCCTGTGTCTGCCACGAAGAGGGCAACACCCAGACCGGCCTTGCGTGCGCCAAGTGTAACCTTGCCGCCGGAATCGGTGAACTTGATAGCGTTGCCTGCGAGATTGATGAGCGTCTGTTTCAGACGACGCTCATCGGCCTCGAGATTTGGTAAGCCATCCTCAATGTCGATGGTCAGTGTTAGTTGCGCCTGCTCGGCTCGCTCGGAGAGCATGTTTTGAACGCCGGCAAACAGGTCCATTGCG
>JBCBUN010000388.1:0-2563 GCA_039818145.1 Pseudomonadota bacterium | reverse complement strand
GACAAGGACACAAAACTGCCGTGACACGCCGAGCCCTCTTTCTGGATCGTGATGGCATCATCAACGTCGACAAGGGATATGTACACGACGCAAAAGACTTTGAGTGGATGCCGGGCATCTTCGAACTGGCACGAACAGCAATCGATCTTGGTGCAGCCCTAATTGTTGTCACCAACCAGTCCGGCATTGCCCGCGGTTACTACACCGAAGAGCAATATCAAACGCTCACGGCCTGGATGTGCACCCGCTTTGCAGATGAGGGCGTTGCACTAACCGACGTGTTTCACTGTCCGCACCTGAAAGGGCCTGACGGTTTGGATCATCCGATGCGCAAACCCAATCCCGGTATGCTCCACGCAGCGCGCGACGCCCATGACATAGACATGTCGGCCTCTGCCATGCTGGGCGACAAGTGGACAGATATGGAGGCTGCCATCAGCGCGGATGTCGGCCATATGGCCATTGTCGGTACCATGGCCGACGGGAAACTCAGCGACCCAAACTACGCCGCCGTTGCCCGCCTTCCCGATCTCGATGCCGCTCTCCCATGGCTGCAGCGGATTTTTGAAGACTGACTTGACCAGCCGTCAACAGATCGAAACCCACCCTAGCCTCCAACAGCCATCACACAGCGTAGCTAGCCGCGGACAAGTCGCCCAGGCAATGCACCCGTAGGCTGACCATTCTCGTAGACGGTTTCACCGGATACGACCGTCGCCACATAGCCATCAGCCCGCTGCAGCAAACGACGTCCACCACCCGGCAGGTCGTGCGCAATCTCAGGTGCATGCAGGCGGAGCCCCGCATGATCAATGACATTGATGTCCGCCTTCATGCCCGGCTTGAGCAGGCCGCGATCAGACAGGCCCACCGCACGCGCGGTCGCAGCAGTCTGCGCCCTGATGACAAAGGGCAGGTCCAGCTTAGGGCCCCGCGTACGGTCGCGCGTCCAGTGCTGCAGCAATGTGGTGGAGAACGACCCGTCGCAGATGGTGCCCATGTGTGCCCCGCCATCTGAAAGACCCATCACCGAATTGGGGTGCTGCATCATGGCATAGGACGGATCAAGCGACCCGTTGGCGTAGTTGAGAAACGGGAACAACAACATGCCGGTCCCCGGTCCGCGCCCGCCGTCAGCCATGAGATACTCAAGCGCCAACTCCTCGACGCTCTTGCCCTGCGCCTTGGCCTGCGCGCCGAGCATCTTGTCCGGCGTCGGTTCATAGTCCGGCACATCGCCCAGAGGGAACATCTGGTCAAACTGGCGGATAAGCGACTGCACAAATGGATGGTCCGACGATGGCTCCTCGCTCAGCATTCGCGCCCGGAATGCGGGGTCAGACAGCTTCGCCATTTTTTCAGAAAGCGGCGCATCTTCAATTTCTGCGTAAGCCGGGTAGGCCGTGAACGGGTTGAGCGTCAGCTCTAGGCCCACAAGAATGCCAACAGGCCGCGGCGCAACCTGCGCCCGCATCTCAAGCCCGCGCTCATTGGCCCCTTCAATTTCTGACAACAGCCACTTCCAGGCATCCGGTGCAAGGTCTGTCTGTGCCACAGAGATCGACATGGGGCGGCCCGACCTCTCAACGATGCGCTGGAACATCTCCATCTCATCGCGGCGCTTCTTGAAGTCGGAAACAACCTGCAGCACGCCCTTGCCAGCCTTGCCGATCTCCAGGGCGATGCCCATCAACTCGTCTTCAGCCGCTGTGAGCGTCGGCGTCGGGTCACCTTCTGATGTCTGATGGTTCAGCGTGCGCGACGTCGTAAAGCCAAGCGCACCAGCTTCAATGGCCTCGCGCGCCAAAGTGGCCATCGACGCGATGTCCTCCCCTGTCGCCATGTCGCGATTGGCGCCACGTTCGCCCATCACAAACACACGTAATGCCGCATGGGGAACCTGTGCTGCAAAATCGATATCGAATTTCTTGTCGCTAAGGCTGTCGAGATATTCCGGGAAACTCTCCCAGTTCCAGGGAAGACCGTCCGCCAGCACTGGGAACGGAATATCCTCAACCCCTTCCATCAACCGGATCAGGCGCGTGTGGTCTTCAGCCTTGCAAGGTGCAAAGCCGACACCGCAGTTTCCCATGATCGCAGTCGTGACACCGTGCCAGGACGAAGGTGTCAGCTGACTGTCCCAGGTTACCTGCCCATCATAGTGGGTGTGGATATCAACGAAGCCGGGGGTCACAAGCGCGCCGTCGGCGTTGATTTCGCGGGTCGCTGTGCCGGAAACAGAACCGACCTCAGCAACAACACCGTCCTTGACCGCCACGTCGCCGGAAAAAATCTCAGCCCCGGACCCATCTGCAATGCGTCCGCCGCGAACCACCAGATCAAATGTGCTCATTCGACCGCTCCCTGAATTTTTGTTTCGCGAGGGAGACTAGCAGGGGGAAGTGCGGCTTGTCGCTAGTGCTGGTTACTCAGGCAGCCCCAGCCGTGCAGCAATATTGTTGCGTTGCATGTTGGAAGACCCGCCCACAATCGGCATGCCCAGAATGTCCCGCACATGGCGCTCCATGTCATAGGCGTCCGACAGGGCATAAGCCCCCATCAC
>JBCBUN010000387.1:0-2571 GCA_039818145.1 Pseudomonadota bacterium | reverse complement strand
CGCACGATCCACCTCACCCATCATCGAAACACCAACGACCCGGAGCACGATCCCGACCATTGGGTGAAGGGATCAAACTGGCTGATGACAATGCTCCGCAGCCTGACGATCTTTAACGGGTATTTCTTGTTCTGCCGCCGCCATTGGGACGACAAGCGCATGCGCGGCGCCTATTGGATCGGCCTGCGCGATACCACCATTTCAACAGTTGTGCTGGTGGCAATAGCCGTGTTCGTGGATTGGAAGCTGGCGCTGTTTGGATATGCGATACCCGCCATGTTGGCGGCCATGACGCTGGGCCTGCTGTTCGACTACTTCGTCCATACGCCACACAAGGCACGCGCACGGTTTGAGAACACCCGCGTGTTTGTGTTTCCCGGCTGGCTCGACACACTGGTGACCTGGGCCTATGTGCAGCAGAACTATCACGGCGTGCACCATGCCTTCCCACGCATACCCTTCACCAAGTATCGGGCGTTCTATCGGGAAACACAGGCGGACATCGAGGATGCCGGCATGCCGGTGGCCAGACCGCTTGGCTAGTGGTTTGCCCTAGGCAGCCGACGAGGATGCAGGCTTACGACGCGGCTTGGCTTTGGTCGCACTGGTTGCTTTCCCACTTTTGGCTGCCGCACGCGGGCGCGAACCTGCCGTCCGACCGCGTGAGCTGGATCGGGCGCTGCGCTCCGCCTTCTGGGCGCCGGCACTTTCAGCCGTCAGCTCAATTTCAAGCGCGTCATACTCGGCCAGCACACGGTCCAGCGTTCGGCTGATCTTGGTGCAGATGCGGATCATCTCAAGCTTCGGCCACGTCGCCCGCTCACCCTCTTCCACAAACGACATCACTTCTTCCTGCGTCGGGTGAGACAGCAGCTTGCGCGGGTCAAACAGACGGGCAGCGGGGATGATGTTGATGTCGCCAGTATAGGTTTGCGTCGCGATCGAAGAGAACATCGACAAAATGAAGTTCAGGCGCGGCCGGTTGCGCGTAAAGGCCTGCGTGACCGACACACCGCCACGGATGATTTCCTTAACCCAGCGTTCCGTCTGCTGGGAGATCATCGCCGTAAAACCGCTATCGGTTTTGGGGTCGCGGATCCACGGGATCACCAGCGGATTGACCATCGACACCACAAAGTGGTTCACACCGTAAAGGCGCATCAGCCGCTTGGCCGGCAAATCGTCATGAACAGACCCATCCACCCATTTGCGCGTCGGCAGATAAGGCTGCCGCTCGCCGGCAAGGGACTTCGCTTCCAGCATCACCGGCGGGAAAACGCCCGGCACAGCACTTGAGGCCAAAATGGCCTTGCGCACATAGACATTGGGTGAGGTGATGGCGTTCAGCAATCGGGACGTCTGGTGCATCTCCGCAGGCGCCACAGACACATTGATGTGACGTCCGGTCTTTTCAAATGCTTCCTGAAAAGTCAGATCGGGGACCAGCCGCGCGATCATCTCTTCGACTTCCCGGATATCAAGCTGCGGGTGGCGGCCCCATAGGGCGCGATCAAACCAGTTGGCCTCCCGGCGCGCTTCAAGCGCCAATGCGGGTTCAGCGATCAGCCGATGCAGTTGGGCGTCGCTGTTGGTGCCGATGACGGCTGCCACAATGGACCCGGCGCTTGAGCCGGAAACGACAGTTGGTAGCAGGTCGTGCTCAACCAGCGCCTTGATGACGCCCATGTGGTAATTGCCCAGAATACCACCGCCGGACAGCATCAACGCCGTCCGCCCGAAGCAATGGCTGGCGCGGCGGAAGAAATCGATCTTCTCGTCGAGAGAGATTTCATCCGTATCCAGAGCAGCAAGATGCTCGATCGCGGAAGTGATTTCATCCACATAGTCGCAGATCAGCTTCTTCGTGCCGAACTTGGCCCGCGTGTACAGAAGCGGCTTGCCCATGCCGCCCATATTGCCGTGGATGCCTTCGTTGAGCGCAAACAGCAGGCCGACGTTGTCGTGCCGCGCACGCAACTCGCGCAAGCGGTCAAGACGCGACCGGATTTCCACATGGTCATACAGGCGCGTCTGATCCATGCGCTTCCACCGGTCCATACCGGTTTTGGCATCGTGATCCTTGGCAGCTTCGGCCCATTCAGCATGGGTTTCCGCAGCCGCCATCGCGTCTTCAATCTTGCTCAGACCATTGAACATGCACACTGACCTCTCGTTTCTTGGCGCCAGTACACACCCGCGACATGCTGCAGTGCAACAACTCTTTCGTCGCAGGTGCCTAACATGAATAGAATCAACTGCTTAAAGGGTTTCACTAGGCTTTCCAAAGGAGCGAATACGCTATGGAGTGGCCAAATACTGACCTGACTCGCCGCACCTCAAAACCATCGACGTCGAGGCCAAGGAGGGTGATTCCTCCTATCTGACGGGAAAGCGCTCTTCTAGCCAGGCGTTGATCACCATTGCGCTTTCCTCCCACGCAGGGTCCAGCATCAGATTGTGGGCCCCCGTCACGACTTTCAACGGTGCGTCAAAGGTCTTTGCCAGCCACTCCTGATCCTGCATGGGGATCGACCAGTCATCGCGACCAGCGACTACCAGCACGGGCCTTGT
>JBCBUN010000386.1:0-2582 GCA_039818145.1 Pseudomonadota bacterium | reverse complement strand
CTGCTGCTGCTCGCCACACCCAACGTGCGCCTGAAGACCGTCTTGAAGAGGCTGTGGGGCTTGCCGCAGCAATCCACCTCGACGTCGCGCAGGCCCTTGTGGTGCCGGTTGCAGACCCCAAGCCCGGCACATTGTTTGGCCAGGGCAAGGTGGATGAGATCAAGCAAATGGTGGCACTGGAAGAGGCCGGGCTTGTCATCATTGATGGTCAGGTCACGCCAATTCAGCAGCGCAATCTGGAGCGTGCCTGGAAAGCCAAAGTGCTGGATCGCACGGGCTTGATACTTGAGATTTTTGGCGAGCGTGCCGCGACCAGAGAAGGCTCATTGCAGGTCGAACTTGCTCACCTGATGTATCAGAAAAGCCGTCTGGTGCGATCATGGACCCACCTTGAACGCCAGCGCGGCGGCCTTGGATTTGTTGGCGGCCCCGGCGAAACCCAGATCGAGGCCGACAGGCGTCACATCCAGGACCGCATCACCAAGCTTGAAAACCAGCTGGAGCGCGTAACCCGCACGCGTGAACTGCACCGCAAGACCCGGCGGCGCGTCCCATATCCTGTGGTGGCGCTGGTTGGTTATACGAACGCCGGCAAGTCGACCTTGTTTAATCGGCTGACAACGTCCGGTGTGCTGGCGGAGGACATGTTGTTCGCAACGCTTGATCCGACCATGCGCGCTCTTGATATGCCCGGCGGTCAGCGGGTGATCCTCTCTGACACAGTGGGATTCATTTCGGACCTGCCGACGTCACTGGTCGCCGCTTTCCGCGCGACACTTGAAGAAGTGCTGGAAGCAGAGCTGATCTTGCACGTGCGCGATATCTCGCACCCGGATACAGCTGCTCAAAGGCAGGACGTGCACGATGTGCTTAGAGAGCTCGGCGTGGATCCCCAGGACACACAGCGAGTGATTGAAGTTGCCAACAAGATCGATCAACTAGACGGCCCCGGACGCGCAGTGCTTGCGGATACCATCGAAGGCGATCCCAACCAGATTGCGGTCTCGGCGATAACAGGGGAGGGCATCGACCCCCTCAATGCCCTGATTGAAGGGCGCGTTACCGCGCATTTGACCGAGATTGATGTTCTGCTCGGACCTGGCGATGCCGCGGCCCGTGCGTGGCTGCACGAAAACTGCACCGTTGTCGGTGAAGAAGCCCCAGACCACGAAGGTAATGTTCGTATTCAGATCAAGGTGTCCGCAGCGGATACAGGCCGGATCAACAAACGTTTCCCCGGCCTGCTTCCAGAGGCACTTGAGCTATAGGTGTTACTGGGCAGGTCCACCGCAACCAGCTTCATCGTTCGCGCAGGTGACCGAGGCCACTTCCTTGCCGTTCGCGGCATCACGCACCCAATCAACCGCGCGTACACCTTCGGCCTCAAATTCATACATCTCGTCGAAACGCAGAAGCGTGTGGAACGTGCCTGATGCAGTGAAGCTGCGGAAATTGCCAATCTCCGTCGCCAGGTCATCCAGGTTCGCCTTGAGCAGCGGATAAACCTCGCTGTCTGACCCAAGTAAGGTCAGAAACTGCTTTTGTACGGCATCATAGGCGGTGTTGAACTGGCGAAACTTTATCTGTGGAAACTGGCTGGCCGTGGCGACATAAAAATCGTCGAAGCTCGATGTCTCAGGCGACAACGTCTGCATGGCAGGCCACTCGGGCAGGTCCGTGTAGATACCCAATGCTTCGTTCAGGTCCTTGTTGCCACTTACGCGATAGCCGCCGGCGCCACCTGCAAACTGAATAACCTCTGCTTCAGGGTATGCTTCCTGCACGATGCCCGCATAGACCGGCGAGGAAACCGCACCTGCCGAGCCACCGGATACAAAAACCCTTTCGGGTGCTTGCACATTGTCAAACAACCATCTGAGCGCGGACATGGTGTTGGCTTTACCGCGATGATGAATTGTGACCTCGCTGCCGTCCGGCTTGGTATAGGTCTTGTCGTTGGCTCCCAGATGTACGTCGCCCGTGCAGTAGGAAACAAACACCTGCGTCCAAGCGCTGAACGGGTTTTCTGGATTGTCCTGTGCGAACGCACCGCCACGTGTGCGTGGATCGTTGTGGGGGAGCTCAGCCATCGGCACATAGGTCGTCGGCTCAACACTCGCGTCACAGTTCTGGCCTGACCAGCAGGCACCGCCGCCATTCAGGAACACCATCACATTTTCGCGTGCGCCCGGCTTTACGTGAAAGGTGTAGGGGGTGCCCATCGCACACAAGGTATCACCACCTGGCGCAATGGTGTTCCAGCCGTCAGACATCTCATCGATGGGAGTGAGTGTATCGGCATTGGCCAAACCACTAACCGAGAGTGATGCAATCGCGGCGAAAACTAGTTTCTTGAACATGTGTGTTTCTCCAGATGGATCGTGTGGTTTTCTAAAGCCGTTCTTCGGTCTTGGCTCTGGTCCACAGCGCATCCATTTCTTCCAGGGTAGATTGATCAGGTGTTCGGCCGTCTTCAGCCAGCCAGGCTTCGATTTGTGCGAAGCGGCGCTCGAACTTTGTATTTGTACCGCTGAGCGCCTGCTCCGGATCAACATCCAGATGTCGCGCGAGGTTGGCATAGA
>JBCBUN010000385.1:0-2592 GCA_039818145.1 Pseudomonadota bacterium | reverse complement strand
ACAGGCTGAGATGTGGACCGATGCCCACCCGCCGACACTGCTCACCCCGGCTGAGGTCTGGAACATGGCGCTCCTCAGCACATGCAACCTTGAGTCCTACAAGGATCTGGCGGGCATAAGAGGTATCAGCGACCGGACGATTGCTGCGCAAATGCGGTCTGCACGCCTGAAGCTTGAGGCCAAGACAAATCTCTTTGCCGTTGCTGAAGCGCTCAGACGCCAGCTCATTCCCAACTTCGAGCGCTGGCAACCCGGGCTTTCTCAAGCCCAGATTATTTCATTTCCCTGCGACAGGGCGCATGCGCATAAGGCCTGATGTTCCGCCACGCTCTTCTTCGCGCTCGGTGCGAGTTATCCACGATGGTGCGGCGGCACACCTGACTTGCTCAATGCGTCCTGCCGCGCTGTCTCGACCGTGTGCCGCAGCATGTCCGCGGTCGTCGACATATCAAACTCTTCCGAGATGCGGATAAACAGCGCCAGCACATCGCGCATCTGATCAGCGGCTTCCACTGCTGTTTTGGGCCAGACGTTCTCCGGGTCCTCATCAAAGTCAAAAGACTGTGGGCTATGCGACCTCATGACGATCCTCCTGTGCAACAGCCGGTAGCGGCGTTGCTTGTGGCAACGGCACAAACACCTGGCCTTCGATGCCGTTCCGGCGACGAAGGTCATGGGCAAGGTGGGTGCTTACGGGGAAGTAGCCTGCAATGAAGCGGCCATCGGGGAAGGACATGGTCGAGCCGTAATAAGTGACATCAAGGCCCGCGCCTTCCATCGATTTTTGCGCGACACGCTGGTAGGTGACGAAGCTCAGGCGATCAACGCCATTGGCTACGGCCCATTCAACATTCGCGATCAGAAGCTCGAAAAACCAGCGGCGGTACTCTTCAACCGGCAGGGTGACATCCACACCGGTGCGCGATCCTTCAGCGTCAGCGGCAGTCCGCGGAAGCGGCAAGGACTGCGCCAATTCCGGCCAGAGCTGCGACAGCATGTAGGGCCGGTCGCAGGTGATCATACGGCTTTGCGCCCGCACGGTGCCCGTCTCGTCAATGCCGACCAGATACCGGGCTGTCATGGTGTCGAATTCGTCGTATTCCATGCCCAGATGCTCGGGCACGGACCAGTCAGCGGCTTGGCGATACAGCGCGTGGCGCAACCGATGCATGGAGGCGTGAATGTCTTCGTGGGGGAAGGGAGCGGCGCAGCGCTGGGCCAAAGCAAACTCGTAGATCATGACAAAACTCCTGTACTGGAGCCTGAACATGACGAATCGCTTTAGAGCTGGGACCTACCAGAACCGGTAGTTGGCATCAGCAATCCCGGTTTTCTGCGCGACTGCAGCCACAGCAACGCGGCTGCTGAGCTGCAATTTCCGGAAAATGTTCTTCTTGTGAAAGTGCACGCCGTTTTCGCTGATGCCGAGGATGGACCCGATCGTCCAGTCATCCTTGCCGGCTGCAATCCAGCGCATGACTTCCTGTTCGCGGGGCGTCAGCTTGAACGCCTTGAGGGTGTCCTGTGACCAGTTCTTGACCCGCAAGACATGCATGGCACAGGTCATTGAGTAGATGGCCATCAGGTGTTCGCGCAAATCTGCGTTGCTATCACCACTGACAGAAACAGCGCCTTCATATCCACTTCCGACAATCAGCGGTGCACTAATGCCGTGTTTCAGACCGGCATCTGCCGCGTTGGACATGAAGTCCCGCTGCTCCGGCGTCTCGATTGGACAATCAGTCCAGATGAAGGGAAGCGGATGGACCGTGGAGTGGGCGACCACGGGGTCGTCTTTGTGAAGTCCGCCATAATACGCGGACAACCAGTCTTCCGTGAAAGTTGTGCTTTCAACGAGGTGCTCGCCAACCCTCCCGGCCTCTTGAGCCCGAATGCCGTACATGTGTTTGTCAAAGCCCAAGTCAGACATAGCGTTGGACCAGACGAGAACCTCCTGTTTCTCATCCGCTGCATTGCCCAGCTTTTCCAAGTAATCAGCAAACATACTTTCAGTTTACCAATCTTTTGGGATTTATCCAGCCACACCAATGACTTGGGTGTTTTGGACAGGTAACTGGGTAAACAGTTTAGTTAAGCTTGTCTCATCAGACCGACAGCCCTGAATGCCATGGGTGCAAGGCCGGTCATGTAAAACCCGAGGATCAGCGCACCGACAATTCCAGCTGTGGTTTCACTGATACCAAGGCCACCTGCTGTAGCTTCTATGCCCGCGCGCAGGGCAAACAGCACCACAATGCCGCTCACCGCCATGACGATCATCTGCCACCAGGCCGGCCGGCGGCCGCGATCCGGGGCGAGGCGTTTGTCCAGCGCAACACCGGCCAGCCATCCCGCGAGGAGGAAAACAACGGTCAATGTCACTGCTGACCCTGTGTGCACGGCTGCCCCGGCGGCCTGCGAGGCGGCAGGCCAGACGGCAGCAATAATGGGAACAAGTATTGCGATCAGCACGAGCTGGATAACGACAGAGTCCCTCAGTGCCTGGGTCAACGTATTGTCCGGGCGGGTCAGCCAGAAAAAGACTGCAAGGGTTGCCAGGCCCAGGGCGGCCCCGGTCAGCACGTCGTCGAT
>JBCBUN010000384.1:0-2594 GCA_039818145.1 Pseudomonadota bacterium | reverse complement strand
GGCGGCATCAGGTTTTCAGTCATGCGCGTAAAGGCAACAGGTGCCAGCGTGTTGACCTTGATGTTGTCTTTCTGACCTTCGATCTTCAGCGTGTTCATAAGACCCGCAAGACCAAGCTTGGCAGCACCGTAATTGGCCTGGCCAAAGTTGCCGTAGAGACCTGAAGACGAGGACGTCATCATGATGCGGCCATACTGCTGCTCTTTCATGATTGGCCATACAGCCTTGGTCGCTTTGGCAGAACCTGCGAGGTGCACATCAACAACCAGGTCCCAGTCTTTCTGGTCCATTTTCGCGAAGCTCTTGTCGCGCAGGATGCCCGCATTGTTGATGAGGATATCGATGCGACCAAATGCGTCCACCGTCTGCTTCACAAGGTTCGCAACGCCGGCGTCGTCTGTGACGCTGGAGCCGTTGGAAATAGCCTCAGCACCAAGCGCTTTGATTTCTTCCACAACCTTGTCGGCTGCCTCAGAAGAGCCGCCTGAGCCGTCTACAGACCCGCCAAGGTCGTTGACCACAACCTTTGCACCGCGACGAGCGAGCTCAAGAGCGTGACACCGGCCAAGGCCACCGCCTGCACCGGTTACGATTGCAACCTTACCTTCGAACGAAATTGTCATGTTCTGATTGATCCTCTGTTTGGCCGATATGCCTGAGTTGTTGAGGGAGTGCAGCACCCGGCATGGGCACCGCAAAAAATGCTGGGGAGGTTTTGCAATGCCCGCAATGTGGGGTCAAGCTGCGCGCCGACGACTAAATTCACCCCTTTGATCGAGGGCGGGGCAATCCGGGGACGCTATCTATGGATTTTTTGGTGCTGCAGAGCCTTTTCGGCCTGTTGGTATTTGTCGGGCTGGCGTGGTGCCTGAGTGAGAATCGGCGAGTTTTCGCCTGGAAAACAGTGCTGGCGGGCCTGATCGCCCAACTGGTGATTGCGCTTTTGTTCCTACGCGTACCAATTGCTCATCAGGCAATGCTTTTTCTCAACGGGCTCGTCGATGCCTTGATGGCCGCAACACGCGCCGGAACATCGTTCGTGTTTGGGTATATCGGCGGCGGGGATGCGCCCTTTGAGGTCACGAATCCTGCTGCCGGTTTCAGCCTGGCCTTTCAGTCGCTTCCCATCGTCCTCGTCGTCTCTGCCTTGGCGGCCCTGCTATGGCACTGGCGAATCTTACCTTTGGTTATTGGAGCGCTTTCGGCGGTCCTACGTCGTACATTGAATATCGGCGGTGCACTTGGGCTCGCGTCTGGCGCAAACGTTTTCATGGGCATGGTTGAAGCACCCATTCTCATCCGCCCTTATCTGGCACGCCTTTCACGTTCTGAGCTATTCGCACTGATGTCGGTTGGGCTCGCAACTGTGGCAGGAACAGTACTGGTCCTTTATGCCAGCGTGATCGGTGCGCGCGTTGACGGTGCGCTGGGGCATATCATTGCCGCGTCATTCATCTCGCTGCCTGCCGCCATCATCATCGCGCGCATCATGGTGCCTGAGACCACACAGGGCACTTCTGTGGGCGATGACGTGCCAAGTCTTGAATACCGCGGCAGCATGGATGCGGTCGTGCAGGGAACAACCAGTGGTCTGCAATTGATGCTCGCCATTGCGGCAATGCTCATTGTGGCTGTTGCGCTGGTGGCTCTTGCGGACATTACACTTGGTGTCCTGCCGGACGTTGCTGGCGCACCTTTGACCTTGGAGCGCGTATTCGGATGGCTGTTCGCCCCCATTGTCTGGGCGATGGGCATCCCCTGGAGCGAAGCTGGCAATGCAGGGTCACTGATGGGCATCAAGACGGTGCTGAATGAGTTTCTTGCATATCTCGCACTCACCAATCTGGAACCGGGCGCGCTGTCTGAGCGCTCTCAGCTCATTATGGTCTATGCGTTGTGTGGATTTGCGAATCCCGGCTCTGTTGGAATCATGATTGGCGGACTGACCAATCTGGTTCCTGAACGCCGCGATGAGATCATCGGCCTTGCTGGCAGGGCGTTTGTCGCCGGTACACTTGCCACCTGCATGACTGGTGCGGTTGTTGGTGTTGTGTCTTAGGCGGCCTGCGCAAGAGCAAATGCATCCGCAAGAAGCTCGTAAGACCGCACCCGATGGGCATGATCATGGGTGATGGTCACGAGAGCGAATTCTTCGACATCATGCTGACTTGCCAGGGCGAGTAGCTGATCCTTGACCTGCTCCGCCGTGCCGGTCATTCCCCGGGCTTCAATGCCCTTGATGATCTCCTGTTCCTCATCCGTGTACGGATAGGAAAGGGCGTCTTCGATTGTGGGGAAAGGACCGGGTTTCCCCTGCATCATCCATAGCACCCATAGATTACGGCTTGCGCAGATCCGGCGCGCTTCGTCTTCTGTTTCTGCCACCATGACCGATACGCCCATTGACGCACGCGGGGCTTTCAGGGTGCGGGAAGGCCGGAAGTGCCTGCGATATGTCTCAAACGCACGATCGGGCGATTCCGGATTGATGAAATGTGCGTAGCAATAACTCAGGCCGAACTGTGCTGCATGCACGGCGCTGTCCCCACCTGAGCCAAGCAGCCACATATCCGGGACACCAGGTCCCATGGGAG
>JBCBUN010000383.1:0-2608 GCA_039818145.1 Pseudomonadota bacterium | reverse complement strand
ACAGATGTTGTGCCGGTCGCTGATCAGGACTGGTCGACGGATCCTTTCACCATGGATGTGCGCGACGGCCGCTATTACGGCCGCGGAACGTGCGACATGAAAGGATCCGTCGACCAGTCCTGATCAGCGACCGGCACAACATCTGTATGCCCGGACAGCACGATTCCACCTGGCCCGTCACCCCCGATTGTGCCGTACAGATTGGCTTTGGTGCCGTCCTCATTGGGCAGCAACTCGTAGGTCATGCCATGTGCATCCATCAGGCCTGTAATGAAGTCTGTCAGGGCCAGATTGCTCAAATGGCTGGTCGTATCGAACGAAATCAGCTTGGCGAGCAGGTCAGGGGCCGCATAGGAAACATTATCGGGCATGGGGATGGAGGCTCCGGAAACTCAAAATCTCAGTATTCATGGTGACTTAGGAAAAAATCCGACGGATTCTGCCCACTGCGACCGTTTGACATAAAGCAATCCGGTTCACACATGTGGACCGTATATCATCTAGGGTCTTTTGCCTCGCGAGGTTTGCGATGCTGACCAGCTATTCATGACCTGTTGTGGCGATGTTCATCGACGGCGGGTCACGATGGTGCTCTCACAGACCGCCTGAAAGGCAATTGATGCTTGATCGCTACGAGGATGAAGAGCGCGGCTCCCGCCGATATGGCCGGGATAGCGCACCTGCTCTGCCCGGCGACGAGCCCTATCGTCCCTGGTGGCGTCGCTTTTTGCCACTGCTCATTCTTGGCGGTGCCGTCGCTGCCTTTGCCCTCCTGCGCATCACGCAGCCGGAGGTTGTGCCTGAAGCACCTGAAGAGCGCGTTTGGACCGTGAACGCCTCCACGGTCGAATTTGCCGACATTCAACCCGAGCTCCAAGTTTTCGGTGAAGTGGTGCCCGGCCGCAAGGTTGAGCTGCGGGCACTTGTTGCCGGCGAAATCCTTGATACCGGCGAGAACTTCCGCGAAGGCGGCATTATCAAGGCAGATGATCTCCTCGTCCTGATTGATCCGTTTGACTACGAGGCCGCACGCGACGAAGCGCTGGCCCAGCTCGAAGAGGGCCGTGCCCGTCTGGCGGAAATCAAGGCCCGTGCTGTCCTCGAAGGTCAGGCCCTGACAAACGCGCGTCAGCAACTCACCATTCGCCAGCGTGATCTAAGCCGCGCCATTCGCCTCGCCAAAGGCGGCAACATTTCCCAAAAGACAGTCGACGACCGTCGCCTCGCCGTGAGCCAGCAGGAAGCCGCTGTTGATCAGCGCGTCAGCAATGTCGCGGTTGAAAAATCACGTGCCGAACAGCAAGAGGCGTCAATCGCCCGCCTCGAGGTCGGGCTGCGCCGCGCAGAACGTGATCTCAACAACACGCGCGTTGTCTCCCCCTTCACAGGCTTTGTTGGCGATGTGTCGGCGGAGCGCGGCAAGCGGGTCAGCCTCAACGACAAACTCGCAGACCTGACAGACGCCGACCGTCTTGAAGTTGCCTTCACCCTGTCCGATGCGCAATACGGCCGCATCATTGCAGCAGAAGGCAATGTCACTGGGCGGCCGGCAAAAGTGTTGTGGCGCGTCGGCGATCGTCAGATCGAATATGACGCCACCATTGAGCGGGTCGGTGCCGAGATTTCCGCAGCCTCCGGCGGCGTGGAAGCATTTGCCCGCCTTGAAACCAAAGGTACAGACACGCCCTTGCGCCCCGGGGCGTTTGTGGAAGTCCGGCTGCCGGACACGCGCTATCAGCAGGTCGCACAGCTTCCTGAAACAGCACTCTACGAAAACAGCCGCGTGTACGTGATCGCCGAAGGCCGGCTCGAAGCGCGTGACATCGAGGTGGCGGCGCGGACAACGGACGGCATTCTTGTCAGCGGCAACCTATCTCACGGCGAAAAAGTGCTGGCGACGCGTTTTGCGGAAGCAGGCCCCGGCGTTCGTGTTGAGGAGCGCTAGGCATGTCAGCTGGCAGTGATTTTCCCGGTGACAGCCAAGGTGAGGTCGATCGCTCCATCGCGGCGGCTGACCGGCCACGCGGCATTCTTGGTTTCTTTGTGGTGCATCGCAATGCCGCCAATCTGCTGATGGGCATGTTGGTCGTTGCCGGCCTTTACGCACTGACCCAGCTCAATACTCAGTTCTTCCCACGCACAGAGATCCCGACGATATCCATCGTCATAGCATGGCCGGGTGCCAGTGCCGAGGACGTTGAAGGGAACATCATCGAGGCGATTGAGCCGGAGGTGCGGTTTCTCGACGGGGTTGATAGCGTTGACAGCTACGCCCGAGAAGGCGTGGCACAGATTGTTGTCGAGTTCGCCAGCGGCGCCGATATGCAAAAGGCGCAGTCTGACATTGAGCAGGCGGTTTCCAGCGTCACAACGTTGCCGCAAGACAGCGAGCGCGCCGTTATCAGCCGTTTCATCTTCTATGAGTCTGTTGCGGCTCTGGCGATCTCAGGTCCTTTCACCGAGAGCGCTCTGCGGGCCTACGCAAAGGACATTCGTGACGAGCTTCTGAACTCCGGTGTTGACCGTGTGGTCATGAAGGGCGTGCGCGACCCTGAATTGATCGTTGAAGTGTCAGAAGCCAATTTGCGACGCCTCGATTTGTCGGTCG
>JBCBUN010000382.1:0-2610 GCA_039818145.1 Pseudomonadota bacterium | reverse complement strand
CAAGGAACTTGAGCGCCGGACATCCGCATTGCTTGGCGAAGACGCACCTGAGATCGATACGCGACCCGATGCCCACTTGCTCAATGGTCCGGCCGCAGAAGGTGAAGGCATCGATCAGGACGCGGTGGACGCGATGTTCGCCTAGCAGCAAGTCTGCGCCGACGTACAACTAGACTTTTCCCGCAAGCACATCCGCAAACAACGCAGCATCGGCATTGCCGCCGCTGAGAACGGCGACGCTTGTCTGCCCCTTGGTCTGCACAGAACCATTCAGCAGCGCTGCAAGGGCAATGGCGCCGCCCGGCTCCACCACGAGCTTCAACTCGTGAAAGGCAAACCGCATGGCGTGGGCCACCTCGGCATCACTGACAGCCACACCCTCACAAACGTTTTTCCGATTCACCTCAAACGTCAGTTCCCCCGGCTTAGGCGCCAACAACGCATCACAGATTGAGCCGGTGGTGGACGGGTTCTCGCATCGGGCACCTGCAGCAAGTGACCTGCGCGTATCATCAAACCCTTGAGGTTCAACGGTGACGATGCGGGATTCCGCGGACAGTGCTTTCACCGCCGTTGAAAGCCCTGCGGTCAGCCCGCCCCCTCCACATGGGACGAGCACCTGATCGGCCACCTCACCCGCCGCACGAAGCTGTTCGACAATCTCAAGCCCCACGGTGCCTTGGCCTGACATCACATCAATGTCGTCATAGGGCGCAATTCTGGCTTGTCCGCCCTCTTGCGAGATAGCCATCGCAAACGCCTGACGGTCTTCGGAGGCACGATCATAGCCGACGACATGGGCGCCAAGCGCAATTGTCCGTTCGCGCTTCGCCGCCGGTGCATCATGAGGCATCACAATCGTGGCCGGTACACCAAACGCACGAGCCGCCATTGCAACTCCTTGCGCGTGGTTGCCGCTCGACCAGGCCACAACACCTTTGGCACGCGTGTCCTCATCGAATCTGGAAAGGGCTGTGTAAGCCCCCCGAAACTTGAAGGCCCCGATGTGCTGCAGGTTTTCTGCCTTGAGGAAAACCCGCCCGCCCACAAGTCGGTCCAGCCCGCCATGAGAAAGCAGAGGTGTCACGACAGATTGCCCCCGCAGCCGGGCAGCCGCGTCTTCGATCAGGTCAAGGGTGAGAGGAACGTGGCGCATACCGCTTGTTAGCGCACTCGAGGGAGCGCGAAAACCACTCTTGGAAACCCGGCAGACCCCTTGCACGGCCTAACAAAACCCTAACAAAGGGCGGCTGCGCGTTAACTCGACATTTGACTATTTCTGCGATCCTGAAACCTCAATTACCTCAAGGGATTGCCGCAATGCAAAGTCAGCAACTCAAACTCCACGACGCAGCAACATGGCGCCCGGAACATCAGGGCACGCCCCTCGCAAGCGCGCAGGTGGTTCTGGCGTTCATGGACCCGGCACTTGGCGACGCTGCAGACCCAATTCGCGCCCTGCAGGCCGACTTTCCGAACGCCGACATTGTTGCCTGCAGCACAGGTGGTGAAATTCTTGGTGATGAAGTCATGGAAGGGTCCGGTGTGGCAACCGCACTGGCCTTCGACAACACGCCAACGCGTCTGGCAACAGCGGATGTAGAAACGTCCGCCGACAGTTTTGCAGCCGGTCAGTCTTTGGGCTCGCAACTCGCCGACGATGACCTCGCCGGTATTTTCGTCATCTCTGAGGGTCTGCAGGTCAATGGCAGTGAGCTTGTCCGCGGCCTTCGAGAGAAAATCATCTCATCCGCCGCCATTACCGGCGGCCTTGCCGGAGATGGTGCTGATTTTGGCGTCACGCGCGTCGGCGCCAACGAAAGCCTGCGCGCCGGCCGTATTGCCGCTGTGGGTTTTTATGGTGACGCCGTGCGCATGTCTCATGGCAACGCCGGTGGGTGGGAAGAATTCGGACCCCAGCGCCGCATTACCCGGTCAAAGGACAATGTCCTCTATGAGCTGGACGGCAAGCCGGCACTGGACCTCTACAAGAAATATCTCGGAGACGCCGCAAGCGAACTCCCGTCCAGCGGTCTTCTGTTTCCCTTGAAGATCTGCCGCACGAACAACGAGGACACCGCAGACGATCATGATGCGGTGAGAACAATCCTTGGCATCAATGAAGAAGACCAGAGCCTGACCTTCGCAGGCGACATCCCTGAAGGCGAGAATGCTCAGCTGATGATGGGCAATTTCGAAAACCTGATTTCCGGCGCCGGTGATGCAGCAGCAAACGCCGCACCGCAGTGGAACTGCGACAGCAACAACAGCATTGGCATTCTTGTCAGCTGCATTGGACGCAAACTCCTGCTGGGTCAGCGCACCGGTGAAGAACTGGAAGCCGTGAGCGATAAGCTGAACGGCATGCCAACCATCGGGTTCTATTCCTATGGTGAGCTTTCGCCCCATGCCGCATCCGGCATCTGCGAACTCCACAATCAGACAATGACGATCACTTTGCTGGGTGAAGCATGAGCGAGGTACCAACCTCGAAAATTCCTGGAACGCTCCATCCCCTGTTGGAGCGACAGCTTCGTCGCGTCCGAAATCAGGATGGCACGATCGATGAGGCAGAACTGATCAAGCTGGTTGATGGCGCCTATCGGGAAG
>JBCBUN010000381.1:0-2618 GCA_039818145.1 Pseudomonadota bacterium | reverse complement strand
TCTCGTGCCGCATTGAGTGATGAAACAATCCTCATCGTTGAAGGTGCCGGCGGCGTGCTCGTGCCCGTGGACGACACACACACCATGCGCGACTTCATGATTGACCTTGCCGCCACGCCCATTTTGGTGGTCGGTAGCTATCTGGGCACCATCAGCCATACGCTCACAGCCCTCGAGGCCCTGCAAGGCCATGGGCTGATACCGGCGGCCATTGTTGTCAGTGAAAGCGAAGATGCAGGAATTCCGCTAGACGAGACATGCGTCGCCATTGAGCGGTTCATCGGCGATGTGCCGCTGATACCGGTGCCGCGCGGTGACAAGGACTCCTTCTCTCGTCTCGCGACCTTGCTCTCGAAGTAAACCTGGTTCCTGACCCGTCAGAACAAGAGAAAGGCAGACCTGCATTTGGCGGGTCTGCCTTTTCTTTGTTGTTCTTCTTCCACGAGGCTTGGTCCTAGTGGTGGGGGTGCGCCTTGTAAAAGGCCATGCGGCGCGTGAACGACCGCTCGTCTTCCAGCGTATGGCCCGCATATGGATGGCGCGACTTGTGTTGCTCCCTCCGGGGTGTGATCCCGAAAGAGAGCCAATACATCATATTCTTCAGCATGGGTGGCTCTCCATTCTTGTCGGTTTCAGACTTCGCCGCCGGTCGGCTATCTGGATAGATGTGTCATAAAACCGTAATATGTATCCTATATACGCACCATGTGCGCAGTCGTCAACAAAAAAGCGCACAGCGTGCGTAAACCAAGCCTTAAGAGCCCGCCAAGGGGAGTGCTGCTGACATGAACGAGAAAGAATTCAAGCGCTGGAGGAAGTCTTTGGGCATGTCTCAGAAAGACGCTGCAAAAGCACTTGGCCTAAAGCCTCGTATCATTCAGTACTACGAGAAAGGAGAGCGGGACGGTGAGAAGGTGAAAGTCCCACGTTCTATTCGACTTGCCTGCTACGCACTCGCACAAGGAATTACAGACTACAACGGACCAAGTGAAGAATAAGAAGTTAACGTATATTAACCAATACTAGGACCGTCACAATTAGGGTCTGACACAGTCTAAAAGTGGCCCCAACTGGCCAATTCTCTTGCGAACAATGGCTGCCTGGCGGGTGACATGGCCCGTTGAAGCGGTCGCATGCAGCTCAATCGGGTTGGGCAGGATGACAGCCAGCCGGGCCGCCTCCCGCTGAGTCAAATCCTTGGCAGAGACACCAAAGTGATGCTGGGCCGCAGCCTCAATGCCAAAGACTCCCGGTCCCCACTCGGCAATGTTCAAATAGACCTCGAAAATCCGCTCCTTTGGCCAAAGCGCGTCAATGAGCGTAGCCACATAAAGCTCCAGGCCCTTGCGGATGTAACTGCGATGGGGCCACAGCATGAGATTGCGGGCAGTCTGCATTGTGAGCGTACTGGCGCCGCCCTGGCCACCACCTTCGATCTCCGCGGTCATGGCCTGTCTCAAGGCGGCCCAGTCGACCCCGGCGTGAGAACAAAAGTTGTTGTCTTCGGACGCAATCACCGCGTAGCGGACCGATGGTGCGACGTCTTCCAGTGAAACCCAGTCCCGGCTCAGGCCGTAGCCCTCAACAAGTCGAATGGCCATAACAGTCGTCAGGGGCGGCGGCACGACCCGGTAGAGCAAGATCAGTCCGACCGGAAGAACCACAAAAAGGCCAACAAGCGCGAGCAACGCCCACTCAATGATGGACAACTCACGACGCTGCAGACGGCTAAGAAAGCCGCCAGATATCGAGCTGTCTGTCGTTGACGATGAGCGGCGGCGCGGCACGCGATTGATCTCCGGATTGGTCGGCCTGACACAGTCTATCTGCCAACCACAAACAAAGTGATAGCGGACATCTCAGTCTCGGGGACAAAGGGTCACCAAACAAACAAAAACCGGGACCGGCCGTTAGGCGGATCCCGGTTCTAAGCCCCTTGGCGGAGCATGGTGTCTTGGGTGCTCTAGGCAGCGTTCATATGCTGCAGGAAGCCCTCAATCTCAGTGCGCAGCTCTGAGGCATGCTGGGAGAGTTCCCCGGCAGCTGACAGGACTTCCTGAGCAGAAGCGCCCGTCTCGCTGACCGACGAGGATACACCGGCGATATTCGAAGATACCTCCTGCGTGCCCTGGGCGGCTTCCTGAACATTGCGGGCGATTTCCTGTGTCGCGCTGCCCTGTTCTTCCACGGCACTTGCGATGGCTGTTGAGATTGAAGAAATCTCATCAATCGTCGACTGAATGGATGCGATGGCATCCACGGCGCTGGATGTCACATCCTGAATGGATGAGATCTGCGTGCCGATATCTTCAGTAGCCTTTGCCGTCTGCGTTGCCAGTGCCTTCACTTCAGATGCCACAACCGCAAAGCCCTTACCGGCTTCACCGGCACGGGCAGCTTCAATCGTAGCATTGAGTGCAAGCAGGTTCGTCTGGCTTGCAATGTCAGTGATGAGGCTCACCACGTCACCAATACGGCCGGCTGCCTCTGCAAGGCTCTGCACGGTCTGGTTCGTCCGTGTAGCTTCATCTACTGCACGCCCTGCAATCTGCGAAGACTGTGCAACCTGACGACCGATTTCCTGAACCGAACTGGCAAGCTCTTCAGCAGCACCTGCC
>JBCBUN010000380.1:0-2618 GCA_039818145.1 Pseudomonadota bacterium | reverse complement strand
GAACGTTACAGCTGGAGGCTGGACATGTCTGAATGGGTCAAAGATACCGCTGCTCTCTTCGTTCTTGGTGCTGTCATGTGGAGTGGCTTCGCATTGACTGCCGCTGCTCAGGCCGCGGGATAGTCGGTAAATAGAAACGTCACGTGACTTTTCTGGGGATAACTGCGGCCCTTGTAACCGGACCGGATCACTTGGCGGTACACTCTCGTCATGAGTGACGAATCGAGCGCAGACGTGGCACCGGACGAGATCAGGGAATTCAAAGACCCCGTATTCGTCCACCTGAGGCTTCATACGGCTTATTCCCTTCTGGAAGGTGCCGTGCGCGTTCCTGATTTGGCCGGTCGGTGTGAGTCAATGGATATGCCGGCAGTAGCCGTTACCGACACGGGCAATTTGTTTGGCGCTCTTGAATTTTCTGAAAGACTCTCCGGCGCAGGCGTCCAGCCTATCATTGGGTGCACCCTCGCATTGGACATCGAGGTTGAACCTGTAAGGGGCGGAGGTATTCGTCCGCCGGACCCCACAATCGCACTCCTTGCGAAAGACGAAGTCGGCTATCTCAATTTGATGGCCCTTACCTCTGAGGCCTACCTGGGAACCGACGGCACCGAGCAGCCGCATGTTTCTCTCGATGAATTGGCCAGCCACGCAGAAGGGCTTATTTGCCTCACCGGTGGACCAAATGGCCCGATAAACCGCCTCATCGTTTCCGGGCAAGCAGATGCGGCAACAAAGCTGGCGCAGACACTGGCAAAGTCATTCCCTGATCGGCTTTATGTCGAGCTCCAAAGACACGGTATGGCTGAGGAGGCCACAGCCGAACCAGTGCTTCTGGACATTGCCTATGATCAGAGTTTGCCTCTGGTCGCGACCAATGAAGTCTTCTTCTTTGAAGCTGATGATTACGAAGCCCACGACGCACTTTTGTGCGTCGCTGACGGCGCGTATGTGATGCAGGAAGACCGCCGCCGCATGACGCCGGATCACCGGTTCAAGTCAGGCGGTGAGATGGCAGCGCTTTTTGCTGATCTGCCTGAAGCAATCGCTTCCACTGTTGAGATCGCCCAGCGGTGTGCGTACCGCCCGCGCATCATTGATCCAATCCTGCCGCGTTTTGAAGGGCTGGACGGCGTCGAAGGTGAATCCGCCGAGCTTAAACGTCAGGCTGAAGAAGGGTTGCGCGCCCGCCTTGAGGCACTTGGGACCTATGCGCCAGAAGAGGAATACTGGAAACGGCTGGAGTTTGAGCTCAGCGTTATCAAGAACATGGGCTTCCCCGGCTACTTCCTGATCGTTGCCGATTTTATCAAGTGGGCAAAGCAGCATGACATCCCTGTAGGGCCGGGGCGTGGTTCAGGTGCGGGGTCAGTGGTCGCCTGGGCGCTCACCATCACAGACCTCGACCCGTTGCGATTTGGCCTGCTGTTCGAAAGGTTTTTGAACCCCGAACGCGTGTCCATGCCGGACTTTGATATCGATTTCTGTCAGGACCGTCGCGACGAAGTGATCTCCTATGTGCAGGAGAAATATGGGCGTGACCGGGTCGCCCAGATCATCACATTCGGTAAGTTGCAGGCGCGCGCCGTGTTGCGCGATGTCGGCCGTGTCTTGCAGATGCCCTACGGCCAGGTTGACCGTCTATGCAAACTTGTGCCGAACAACCCTGCCAATCCCGTCACGCTTGGAGAGGCCATCAAGGGCGAACCGAAGCTACAGGAAGCGCGACGGTCTGAGGAAATAGTTGACCGGTTGATCAGCATGTCTTTGAAGCTGGAAGGTCTATACCGCCATGCGTCCACCCACGCAGCCGGTGTGGTGATTGGCGATCGACCGCTGCAGGAACTCGTACCTCTTTATCGCGACCCGCGCTCTGACATGCCTGTCACTCAATTCAACATGAAGTGGGTTGAGCCGGCAGGGCTCGTCAAATTCGACTTTCTCGGACTGAAGACTCTCACCGTCATTGAGCGTGCGCTGAAGCTGCTGAAGAACCGTGGTGTTGAGATCAATATCGAGGCGTTGCCGCTCGATGACGCCGGGACCTACGAAATGCTCTCGCGTGGCGAGACTGTGGGTGTGTTCCAGCTTGAAAGCTCCGGCATGCGCGACATCCTGCGCAAGATGAAGCCGGACAGATTTGAGGACATCATCGCCTTGGTGGCGCTCTATCGCCCTGGCCCGATGGACAACATTCCCAAATACCTTGCCGTTAAGAAGGGCGACGAGGAACCCGACTATCTGCATCCAAGTCTTGAGCCGATCCTGACCGAAACCTACGGCATCATGATCTATCAGGAGCAGGTGATGCAGATTGCCCAGGTCCTGTCCGGCTACTCACTCGGTGACGCTGACTTGTTGCGTCGCGCCATGGGCAAAAAGATCCAGGCAGAGATGGACAAGCAGAAGGTCCGCTTTGTAGAGGGCGCCGAAGCAAACAAGGTGGACGGCAAGCAGGCCGCTGGCATTTTCGAGCAGGTCAACAAGTTTGCCGGCTATGCCTTCAGCCAGGCAGTCTGATACGCGACCAACGCATAGGCGGCGGCGTGACTCTTGTTGAAGCCATAGCCGGCAAACTTGTTGACCTGCTCGAAAATGCCAGCGGCCTGCTTGCCGTC
>JBCBUN010000379.1:0-2628 GCA_039818145.1 Pseudomonadota bacterium | reverse complement strand
GCATTACGCAAGCCAATCGCAATCCCCTTATTTACATGAACATGGGGGCGGACGGCCTCAAGACAGGACACACATCTGTATCCGGCTACGGACTTACCGCATCTGCCATTCGCAACGATCGTCGCCTTGTGCTCGTGGTCAATGGGCTCAGCTCTGAAAAAGAGCGGGCCAATGAAACACAGCGGCTGATGGATTGGGCGTTTCGTGAGTTCCGCTCCTACAACCTGCTGGAGGCCGGTCAGGTCCTCGAACGTGCGCCGGTCTGGCAAGGGTCCAGCCGCACGGTCCCGATGGTCATCGCATCCGATGTTGCGCTGACCATGTCGCGCGATGCGCGCAAAGGCATGGAAGCCAAGGTCCGCTATGATGGTCCTTTGACCGCCCCCATCGCCGAGGGCGACGTTATTGGCCAGCTGGTCATCACCGGTCCTGGTTTGCCCACACGCACATATGACCTGCAGGCGGGTACATCCGTCGAGGCGCTGGGGATGTTCGGCAAAGCCATGAGTGCACTTGCACAGCTGATCTCCGGCTGATGGCAACAGAGATACAGCGCGGCCGGTTCATCACCTTTGAAGGCGGCGAGGGTGCAGGCAAGACAACCCAGATCACACGGTTGATCGAAGCGCTGACGGCACATCAGGTTGCTGCAATCTCCACACGCGAGCCGGGCGGCACACCTGCAGCGGAAGAGATACGCGCGCTTCTGGTCCGAGGCAGCGCTGATCGATGGGCACCCTTGTCTGAAGCGCTCCTGCTCAATGCTGCGCGCGTCGATCATCTTGAACGTCTGATACGCCCGTCGCTGGACAAAGGCACATGGGTCATCAGCGACCGATTTGCGGACTCAACAACGGCCTATCAGGGCTGTGCCTTAGGCGTGGGCAGCCAGATCGTTTCTGACCTTCAACGAATTGCCGTCGGCGATACGCAACCGGACCTTACACTCATCCTGGATTTGCCGGTCGATATCGGGCTTGCCCGTGCGCGCGCGCGCGAAGCCGATGCGAATGAGGGTGAGGATCGCTATGAGGGCTTCGATACTGCTTTTCACGAGACGCTGCGACAGGCCTTTCTCGACATTGCCATCGACGAACCAAATCGGTGCGTTGTGATCGACGCGACCCAATCGCAAGATGAAGTGGCCTGGGCAATCTGGCAGGCGGTCACCACACGGTTCGGTGAGGTGACGTCCTAATGGCACGATCTCCTGAACCATCGGATGTCCCACAACCAGATCAGCTCGACGGATTTCCCCATCCTCGCGACACAGAGATGCTGTATGGCCATCAGGCGGCCGAGGACGCCCTGCGCGAAGCCTTCATGGCAGGCAGGCTTCACCATGCGTGGCTGATCACAGGGCCTGCGGGAATTGGCAAGGCCACGCTAGCCTATCGCTTCGCCCGGTTTCTGCTCAAATATGGTGACCCACGCATCGTGGAATCTGCGGGCATTGAAACGCTGCACATCCCTCCGGAAGACGAGATCTTCAAAAGGGTATCGTCGCGCGGTCATGCCAATGTGCTGACACTGCGCAAGCCGTGGAACGACAAGACCAAGAAATACATGACCGTGCTTTCCGTCGATGAAGTTCGGCGGACACATGACTTCTTCGGCATGAAGGCCGGCGAGGGCGGCTGGCGCATTTGCATTGTCGACAGTGCCGATGACATGAACACAAGTGCCGCGAATGCGTTGCTCAAGGTTCTAGAAGAACCTCCTGCACAGACCATTTTTCTGGTTCTCGCCAATCATCCCGGCCGGTTGTTGCCGACCATCAGATCGCGATGCCGCACGCTTCCGCTGAAGCCGCTCAGTCACGATCAACTGCTGTCAGCGGTCCATGGACATTTGGGGCACATGGCTGACGGGGATATGGAAGCTGTGGCCAAGCTTGCGCAAGGAAGCGTCGGGCGGGCACTGCTGCTGGCGGGTGGCGGTGGCATCGAGCTGTACCGCGAGATGCATGGGGTGATTGCAAGTCTGCCCAAGCCGGATGTTCCCGCGGTTCATGCCCTGGCTGAAAAGCTGGCGCGACGCGGCAACGATCAGGCCTATGAGATGTTCCGCGAGCTCTTGTCAGACTGGCTTGTGCGGTTGGTTCGGCAGGGCGCCGGCGGGCCTGCGATGATTGATGAAGTCATTGCCGGGGAAGCTGACATCATGAACCGGCTGGCGGCGGGGGCTTCGCTTGATCGGTGGGTGGAGGTATGGGAAAACACCGCCCGCACTGCCGAGAGGGCAGAGGCACTTAATCTCGACCGAAAACAGGTGGTTCTCGGCACGTTTGCAGCACTCGAAACTGCAGCGCGCGGGTAGTACCTGCTTCAAACAAGCTGAAAGCCACCGCCATGTCCGGCGACAAGAATTTTTACATCACCACGGCCATTTCCTATCCCAATGGCGCACCGCATATCGGCCATGCCTATGAGGTGCTGACGACGGATGTCCTCGCACGCTTCAAGCGGCTTGATGGCTATGACGTGTTCTTTCTGACGGGTACGGATGAACATGGTCAGAAGATGGTGGAGACGGCGGAAAAAGAAGGCATCAGTGTCGATGACCTTGCTGACCGCAACTCGCAAAAGTTCAGGGAGCTTCCGCCGGCGCTCAACTGCTCCAACAATG
>JBCBUN010000378.1:0-2631 GCA_039818145.1 Pseudomonadota bacterium | reverse complement strand
CGCACATCCCCCCGACTGAAATGGGCGCCGACCGTTTGATTGATCACTATGATGAATTCCTGCCTGCGCTGGACAGTCTTCTGGGTGAACTCCAATCAGCCCAATAGCATGGCGGGTTGTCTTGCTTGACTTTGCCTGACCACAAATCTAGAACGCCCTTCCCTGCGGGCGGGGACAGCGATTTGCTTTGTTTCCGTCACACAAAAATCTGTTGAATATCGGGCGCGTAGCTCAGTGGGAGAGCACTGTGTTCACACCGCAGGGGTCGCTGGTTCAATCCCAGCCGCGCCCACCATTCAACGCACGGATCACCTGCGCGGCTCAACGCTTGAAGAAGCCGCCGATCACATCATCCAGCATCGAGCCGTCACCGTCGCGATCAAGAGCTGAGGTCAACAAATCAGCTGCTTTACTGCCTCCTGATTTGCTCCCCCCACTGGTGATGCTGTCCATCACACCACCGACCAGTGACCCAAGGCTGCCGGAATCATCTTCACCTTGATAGGCCCGTCCCCCGCCCGCCTGTTTGCTAAGTGCACCCATGACCATACTGGCAACAACCGGAAGCATTTTCTTCAGAACGTCATCGCTGATGCCCGTCTGTGCTGATGCGCGAGCAGCAAGCTGGCGGCTCACGTCCTTGGACCCAAGTACATGGCCAAGAATACCATTGCCTTCTTCGACCGCCTGTGGCGACGCAACTTTCGCCGGGTTGTCCAGATATTCGTCATGGCTACCACCGGCAAGTGCGCCCATCAGTGACGCGAGGCCACCTTCCTGCGCCGTGTTGCGCTTCACGCCGGCTGTAAGTGCTGGCACCAAAGCGCCAAGCGCATTTTTGGTCTGGCTACTATCCAGGCCAAACTGCCGTGCCAGGACGTCGGTGGACTGCCCTTGCTGGGCTTCCATCAATATGTTCATCAGGCTCATTGCTTCTTGACCTTTCGTTGTCGGATGTCTCCAACCCTAACGGCTTGGCAGGAGATAGGCCGTCAGGCTGACAGCATCTCCGCGTGAATAATTCAGACCACTGACGGTGAGTTTTCGTGTCGGTGTGATGCCAAGTCTGGCCGCCTCCTGAAAGAATGCGGCTTCTTCCCGCTTGTCCACAAGCGCTATTTCAGCCATTCCCTCAGCAAGTGCTCCTGCTGCTGCCACGCCATTTGTCAGCAGGGTTTCTGTACCAAGAGCAAACACGAGACTTGGTTCAGAAAAGCCGGCGGATACGACACGAAGGCCAGTGAGCCCATTGTCTTCCAATGCCTGCGCGGTGCGGTCTGCTACCCACAAAGGGTCGACGCGCGGGCGCGCGAACTCAAGCAGAGCGACGGAAAAGGCTATGCCGGTGACGGCGATTGCCAAGACAACTCCAGACGCCCTGGCTCTCCACGCTTGCGCCAGAACCTGCACAGCCATCGCAGCAAAAATACCCGCGCCAACGACAGGCCACGGCCCGGGCTCCACAGCGGTGCCTTCGGGCAGGAGCACTGGGAGCGCAATAATGGCTGCCGCCAGAATGGTCGCCACCATACCCCACAACACCATGTTTGAGCGCGCCAATCTCGATTTGAGCAATTGGGGGTGCTTCAGAGCAGACGCAAGCAAAGCAGCGACCATAATGGCAAGTGCCGGATACACGGGCAGCACATAATGCGGCAGCTTGGTTGGGACGATTTCGAAGACAATCCAATTTGGAATAATCCAGGCGGCGAGGAATAGAACTGCTGCTGAATGTCGCTCTCCCCACGCCTTGGCGATGGCTGGCATCAACAACAGATTGGCCGGGAAGAACGTCAGCAGTAGCAGCAGAGTGTAGTACCCAAAGGGCGCGCCGTGGCTTTCCTGCCCGCCTGCCAGCTTGGGCAGAAAGTCTCCGCCGACAGCTTCACCGAAGAATGCCCCATTGGTGGATAACCAGACGCTGGCAGCCCATGGGACTGTGAGCGCCAGAAGCAATAATCCGCCGCGCACGGGCCGCAACAAAAAAACCCAATTGATCTTGCGGCTTGCGATCACCAGTCCGACAAGCGTCAAGCCGCTGATCATCGGCGCAATCGGCCCCTTCAGGAGAATGCCAACTGACATGGCCACCCAAAACATGACCGCGTTACCCAGCCCAGGATCGAGGCGTGATGGATCCCGTGCCAACCAGACGCGAGCAAGAGCAAGCTGAGCGACCATGATCGATGCTGAAAGCGCGGCATCTGTTTTTGCGATATTTGCCTCAGCAACCAGCACCACCGAGGTAGCGATCAATGCACCCGCCATCAGTCCCGCGCGCGGTCCATAAAACAGCGAAGCCAAACGCCAGGTAAGAAGAACCGTGAGAATGGCTGCGATGAGTGACGGGATGCGGAAGGCCCAGATTCCGGGGTGACCATTGGGTTCGTTCAGGCCCACCAGACTCGCCAGGCCTGACGTTGCCGCCTGTGCCCAGTAAATCGCGACTGGCTTCTTGGCCCGTAAATCGTCCTGGAAGTGTGGCACCATGTAGTCGCCGGTTTCGTGCATCTGAACGGTAGCCTGCGCGAAGCGAGCTTCGTCGCGATCCAGCGTGGGAAGTGTGAACAGACCAGGCAGATAAAGCGCAAGGCACAGCAAAAGGAGTGCCGTTACCGGTCGTTTCTCAAC
>JBCBUN010000377.1:0-2640 GCA_039818145.1 Pseudomonadota bacterium | reverse complement strand
TGCAGGATGGCACGGACATTCTGGATCACTTTGAGCAAAGCCCGGAGCGCAAGACGTCCATTCTGACACCTGGCCCTGTGATGCAGGCAGTCTCCTACCTGTTCGAGTTGTTCGGTGGTGAGGGGCTGCTGCGTCCCGCCATGCATTACCGGTGGAATTTCGACGAACATAACCTGGCCTTTCTTCAGGCCAATGTCTTTTCCGATGTGTTGCCATCGTCAAAAGACCCGGCGCAGCAGAAGAAGACGTTTGAATATGCGAGCGGTCGCATGCGTAGCGCGGCAACATCCTTTGGGGTGGTGCCCGAAACATTCAGCAAGATCGAAGAGACCTATCCGGACTTTCTGGAACGGTTTGATGCCCATCTGGCAGATCATCACTATCTGCTGGGCGGGCGTCCGACGATCGGTGATTACGGACTTTTCAACCCGCTCTTCGCCCATCTGGGCCGGGACCCCTATCCCGCTACCCTTATGAAAAAGATCGCGCCCCGCGTCTTTCGCTGGACTGAGCAGATGAATGCGCCCGAAGCGCTGCACGATCACAACATTACCCACACGCAGAATGATATGTGTGCGGATGATGACGTGCCGGAAACGCTCAAACACCTCATGCGCTATGTCAGGGATGAGTATCTGTCCGAGATAACCGCACATGTGGCCTACGCCAATGACTGGCTCGCAGCTCGGCCAGATATCGAACCGGGGACCAATGGCCTTGATAACCCTGCATCACGTGCCATTGGCACCGTCGAGTTTGACTGGCGCGGCATCCCGCTCACGACGATGGTCATGCCCTATCGGTTCTATCTGCTGCAGCGGCTGACTGATCATGTGGCCGGCTGTGACGCCGCTGCTCAGGCCGCTATTCGAAGCCTGTTTGCGGAAACCGGTCTGGACGGGTTGCTCGACCTGCGCACCAGCCGCCGTGTTGAGCGCAAGAACCATCTCGAAGTCTGGGGCGCGTAACTTTGCGATCACCTAATCAGCGATGCGCGGTCCGAATGACACGCCGGTAGCCCTCGCGGAACCTCACCGGTTCCTCAATCAATCCCGTAGAACGCGCCCTTCAACGCCGCTGACCAGTTTTCACTCAGGGTGTGAAAATCTTCGTCGTCTGCTTCAATCCGGCGGCGTTCTGAAAGTGTGCAGGCATCCGTTGGCAGGACAGCAAGGTCCAGCGGCATTCCAACTGAGAGGTTACTGCGCAGGGTTGAGTCCATCGACAACAACGCGGCTTTTCGCGCTTCCGCCAGGGGTGTGTCCGTGGCGATAACGCGGTCGAGAATGGGTTTGCCGTATTTGTGCTCACCGATTTGCAGGAACGGCGTGTCTTCCGTTGCCTCGATGCAGTTTCCTTCGGGGTAAATCAAAAACAGGCGCGGTGTGCCGCCCTTGCGCTGACCGCCCAGGATCATGGTCGAGCCACCGGCTTCGTTCATCTGCTCGAGCGATTTGCGGAAACGCTTTTGCACAGCGACCATCGCTTCGCCGACAATTTCAGCGCTGCGAAACATGTTGGGGGCTTTCAGCAATGACGGAAGCGTATTGTCCCCCAGCATCGCCGCCGCCTCTTCAGACGTACCTGCCTCGATACCTTCCTCGAGCATGCTGATCACAGCCTGAGACGTGGCAAGGTTGCCCGCAGTCATCAGCACCAGGCTGCGCTCGCCGGGGACTTCCCAGGTAAACATTTTTCTGAAGCGGGCGATGTTGTCGATGCCCGCATTGGTGCGGGTGTCAGACAGAAATACGAGGCCCTCATCTACCATCAGGCCAACGCAATACGTCATGATTCGGTATCCTCCAAAGCCCGTAGAACCTTATTGTTGTTGGGCTTCCTGCACGGACAGGGTCACATCCATGTCCTCATCCGCGAGGCCGGAATGTACACCTTTTATGGGGGCAGCGTCGCGTGCGTCCAGCCCTGATCCCAGTCGAATATATCCATCGGTCGGGCAGCAGCGGTTCGACACATCAAATCCGACCCAACCCAGGCCGTCGAGAGCGATCTCCGCCCACCCATGGGCCGCCTCATGGGTCTCCCCATTGGCGTCAGTGAAGAGATATCCACTGACATAGCGGGCCGGCAGGCCGAGCACGCGGGCTGCCGAAATCATCACATGGGCGTGGTCCTGACAGACCCCGTGACCTGCGTCCAGAGCTTCGGCTGCCGTGGTTTGCGCGTGCGTGCTGCCGGGCGTATAGGCGATGGCATCGGCCACGCCGGACACAAGCGCATGGGCCAGGTCGAGGGTACCGGGCTGGCCGTTCTCGTTAGCCCCCTGACCTGCTGCGACACTCATGGCCAGATCGCGAATGTTGCTGTCAGGCTTGGTCAGATCCGTCGTGCGCAAAAAGGCGCGCGGCTTGATCTGCTCCGCATGGCCGCGCAGAACGCCGGCGGTGTCTTTCGTTATGACTTCACCGCTGACCAGCACATCGACTTCTGTGCGCGGTTCCGGACAGGTAAGTGTGAGAATTTCATCACCATACCCATCGGTAAACCCGGCTGCGATCTGGCAGCCTTCCGCCGTAACAGACCAGCTGACGGGCTTTTGGCCCTCATGACGGCTTGGGGTCAGCTTCAGACTTTGCACGACAAAGCGCACGGGCTCTGAGAAGGCGTAGCGAGTGCGGT
>JBCBUN010000376.1:0-2641 GCA_039818145.1 Pseudomonadota bacterium | reverse complement strand
CCGTCATCTCCGGCGTCACCTTGTCGAAGAGCGAGCCGCCCATGAAGAACCCGTCTTCATAGCCCTGCAGGGAAAACTCGCGTCCATCGACCAGAAGTTCGGCGCCTTCTTCAACGCCCATATCGATATAGCTTTTGATCTTCTCACGGTGCTCGGCGGTAACCACGGGACCATAATCCGCGTCCGGATCAGTGGACGTGCCCACCTTGAGAGCTTCCACCCGTGGGATGAGCTTCTCAACAAGACGGTCGGCTGTTTCATCGCCTACAGGTACAGCAACCGAAATCGCCATGCAGCGCTCACCGGCTGAGCCGTAGCCCGCACCGATGAGATCGTTCACAACCCCATCAAGATCCGCATCCGGCAGGATGATGGCATGGTTCTTGGCGCCACCCATGGCCTGCACCCGCTTGCCGTGGGCGGCACCCGTTGCGTAGATGTACTCAGCGGTCGTGGACGCGCCGACAAAGCTGATGGCTTCAACGCGCGGGTCGGTCAGCAGCGTATCCACCGCGTCCTTGCCACCATTGACCACGTTGAGCACACCTTCTGGTGCACCAGCTTCCATCATCAGTTCAGCAAGGCGCAGCGGCACGCCGGGGTCTTTCTCAGACGGCTTGCAAACAAACGTGTTGCCGCAGGCGATGGCGACCCCAAACATCCACATGGGGATCATGGCGGGAAAGTTGAACGGCGTAATACCGGCGCACACGCCAAGAGGCTGGCGCATGGAGTACATGTCGATGCCAGGGCCTGCACCTTCCGTGAACTCACCCTTCTGCAGATGCGGAATGCCGCAGGCGAATTCGATGACTTCGATGCCGCGCTGAATGTCGCCCTTGCTGTCCGCAATGACCTTGCCGTGCTGGTTGGAGAGCAGCTCGGCCAGCTCATCCATATTGGCTTCGACCAGACGCTTGAATTCAAACATGACCCGGGCACGGCGCTGGGGATTTACCTGGGACCAGCCGGGGAAGGCCGCTTCTGCAGCGGCAATGCCGGCGCGGGTTTCATCAGCGGTCGCAAGCGGCGTCAGCGCCTGAACCTCGCCGGTGTTCGGGTTGAACACATCATAGAAACTGCCACTGGTGCCCGACACCTTGGCGCCATTGATGAAATGAGTGAGTTCTGTCGGCATTGTGCTGACGCTGGCGATTTACCCAACGCCTCCCTGACTGTGACCCGGTTACCGGTGAGTTGTTTGAAAGTCACTTAGCGCCAAGACGCCCCTGCCTGCAAGCCGGAGCACATGCGGCGCCCGGCACTCCGCACGAGCTGCTATCGACTTTTGTACATCCAGGCGAAGAAACCCACCGCTGACGCTGCGGCAATCAACTGGGCCGCAATGAAGGGTCCCACATCGTCAGGTCTGATGCCCGCAAATGTATCAGTAAAGGCCCGGGCAATGGTCACGGCCGGATTGGCAAACGACGTGGAGGACGTCCACCAGTAGCCCGCTGTGATAACAAGCCCCACAGCATAGGGAATGGCCTCTGGGCGGGTTTTGAGAAGGGCAAGAATGGAGGCCAGCAGGGCAAAGGTGGCCAGAAATTCGCCAAGCCATTGCGGCGGTCCTGCCCGTACATGGGTCGAGGCCTGAACGATGTCGAGCTCAAACATGGCATGGGCAAGACCAGTGCCAACCAGCCCACCAGCGACCTGCACAACAATATAGGCCAGCGCCGCCGCCAGCGTGATGTCGCGCTTGAGCCAGAAGGCAAAGGTGACCGCCGGATTGAAATGCGCACCGGATACGGGCCCGAAGACCATGATGAGAACCACAAGAATAGCGCCCGTGGCAATTGTGTTGCCCAACAGGGCAACCGCATCATTTCCCGACGCCAGCGCCACCCCCATGATGCCCGAGCCAACAACCGTCCCAACCAGGATGGCTGTGCCCACAGCTTCGGCCGCGAGGCGACGCGTCAACGTGAAGTCAGACATGGACCGTCAACCTGCCTCAGACATGTCGCGGCCAATATCATCAAGTCGCTTCTGCAAGGTGAGCTTGTCGAGCGACGCCAGCGGAAGGCTGACAAAGATTTCCAGTCGACGTTCGATCTGGCCATAGACTTCGGCAAACTTCTGCGCAATCTCGGCTTCGCTGCCCGTGGCCGCCGCCGGGTCTTCAAACCCCCAATGGGCCGTCATCGGCTGCCCCGGCCAGATCGGACAGACCTCACCAGCAGCATCGTCACACAGGGTAAAAACGAAATCGAGGTCCGGTGCACCGTCCGCCGCAAACTCATCCCAGTTCTTGGACCGCAGTTCGCCCGTTGGATAGTTCAGTTTCTGCAGGAGCGCCATCGCGCCGGGATTGATTGTCCCCTTGGGGTGACTGCCGGCACTGTAGGCCTTGAACTTCGGCTTCCCGGCTCGGTTGAGAATGCTCTCAGCCATCACGCTGCGGGCCGAGTTGCCCGTGCACAAGAACAAGACGTTATAGGTTTCAGCCATTTCTCTTTTCCTGATGGTCTGTGAGCGGTCACGCTTCAGCAGCAACAGCTGCCTTTGTCGGCAATGGGTGCAGGTATGTAAGTCTCAACGGGAGCTTCATTGCTTGCTGCACCTGCGAAATCATCGATACCTTCGGGAATGGTCCGATTGCGGAGCAAGATGTCATCAGTACGTCATCTGAAGG
>JBCBUN010000375.1:0-2642 GCA_039818145.1 Pseudomonadota bacterium | reverse complement strand
AAATTCAATGCCGCTGACGATGCCGCCATTGTCCTGATCAATCTGCGCGAACAGCATCGGCACAGCCTTGCCGAGTTCTTCGCGCAGATTGATCAGGACAATGGCGGCATCGTCAGCGGCATTGAATTTGCTGATTGGGCGCAAACAGCTCTTGGTGCCCGTTACCCCGTGCAGGGTCTCGCCAGCTTCGACACGGACAACTCGCTGGCGATTGAGGCCGATGAGTTTGCCAATGGTCTGAATGTCCTGTTCGCAACATATGACAAGGACAACAACGGCCGCGTGACGCGGGCTGAACTTTTTACGCAGCTCAACATTGATGCCCGCAACAGCAGGCGTGGCGGACAAGCAGGTGGACAGGGCGGCAGACCAGGTGGTGGCGGCCCGGGAGGCGGCGGTCGACCGGCTGCCTGACCCCTCTTCGCACCTGCACTGTAAGGGTGCGCCGCAGCGACGAATCCTGCTTCCCAAGCTGTAATGAGACTGTCACGCTTTGAGTCCCAAGAGGCTAATGCGGGAGGCCCCTCACATGACTGCACGCGCTTCGAGACATGCGGCACTCTGGTTCTTCACAAGCGCAAGTTTTGCGTTTGTCGGTGCTGTCATCTTCGGCTTGATCTAAGCCCGATCCACACATTCAGCGATCCCGGACAGGTCTTCTGCTACGACTTGGGTTTTCCCCTTAAGCAGCCAGAGACTTGTCCGGACGCACGCCGAGAATGTGGCACAGCGCGAACGCCGTCTCCGCCCGGTTGAGGGTATAAAGGTGGAATTGCTGAATGCCCTGATCCGCCAGCTTCTGCACCTGTTCAGCAGCCACTGACAATGCCACCAGCTGGCGCGTTTCCGGATCATCATCCAGACCGTCAAACCGCTCCTTGAACCAGTCCGGCACGCTCGTGCCCGTAGCCGCAGACATCCGCAGATATCCCGCAACGTTTCCCACCGGCATGATGCCCGGCACAATGGGAATATCGATGCCGGCGCTGCGCGCACGATCGACAAAGCGCAGGAAGTTGTCGGTCTCGACGAAGAACTGACTGATGGCACGCGTCGCGCCACCATCGATCTTGGCTTTCAGCAGATCAATATCCGCATCAAACGACGCGCTTTCAGGGTGCTTTTCCGGGTAGCAGCCGACTGAAATTTCGAATGGAGCAATCTTGCTGATGCCCGCCGCGAGCTCCGCTGCATTTGCATAGCCGCCTTCAAACGGCACGTATTTCTCACCGATGCCCGAAGGCGGATCACCACGCAGGGCCACAATGTGGCGCACACCTGCATCCCAGTAGTCCTGAATGACCCCGTCAATTTCTTCGCGGGTTGCTTCCACACAGGTGAGATGGGCCGCCGGCTTGAGAGAGGTCTCGTCCACAATACGCTTCACCGTTGCATGGGTACGCTCACGGGTAGACCCGCCCGCCCCATATGTCACCGACACAAAACGCGGGTTCAAAGGCGCAAGCTTCTCAATTGATGCCCACAGGGTCTGTTCCATCTTTTCCGTCTTTGGCGGAAAGAATTCGAAAGACACCTCAATAGCACTGTCGGAAGACTGGTCGTCGGTACGCGTCGCCATCAGGCGCTCTCCTTCACGGACTGTTTGGTCCCTGGCCGGGACGGAGTTGCAAGTGCATCTCCTGCCGCGCCTTTCGCGGCCAGCCAGATTGATACGGTAAGTTGTGCTGTGTCGTCTTCGCCCGGCGCCAGATCCCGCACAGCGGCCATTTCCAGACCGGCCGCGCTGACAAAGTCAGCCATTTCAGACCGCGGAAAGCCGAGGCGGCGATGCGCATGCCGCTCACGCAGGGCTTCGATTTCGTGCGGCGCAAAATCGACAATCAAAAGTCGTCCGCCGGGCTTGAGCAGACGCGCGGCTTCCTGAACCGCCGAGCGCGGATCATCGAGATAGTGCAGGACCTGATGGATGATCACGATATCGGCTGAGCCCGCGGGCTCAGGCATGGAGAGAATGTCGCCATAGCGCACATGGCAATGGGACAGGCCCTTTTGCTCCAGATTGGCGCGGGCAATGTTGAGCATGTCGTGGTTGGTGTCGTATCCGATTGCGGTATCCGCTACACCGGCGAGCAGTTCCAGCATCTGCGCGGTGCCAGTCCCAAGATCGACCAGGACCGATACTTTTTCATCACCAATCATGGCAGTGACGGCAGCTTCCACGTCCTTCTCGGACACATAAAGGGCGCGGACCTGACCCCACTCCGCCGCATTGCGTTTGAAATACTCCGCCGCAAGCTCGGACCGTTCGGCACGAACATCGGCAAGGCGCTCACGGTCGCGCATGACCACCGGATCATCCGGCGGCAGGAAATCCATCAAGGTGTGGGCCAGTTGGCCGAAGGGTCCGCGCGTCTCCAGCCGGTAGAACACCCAGCTGCCCTCGCGGAACCGGGTAATCAGCCCCGCATCTGACAGAAGCTTGAGATGCCGGCTGACGCGCGGCTGACTCTGACGCAGCACATGGGTGATTTCAGAGACCGAGAGTTCGCTTTCACTCAGGATGGCGAGCAGCCGCAGGCGGGTCGTTTCCCCCGCCGCGCGCAACACCTGCAACAATGTTTCCATGGTTTGCTCCTGGTCAGCCGACCCATTCGGCTCAGCGCAGACTATATAAAGATATG
>JBCBUN010000374.1:0-2644 GCA_039818145.1 Pseudomonadota bacterium | reverse complement strand
TTGTTGGACTAATGGGTGCTGGCAAAACCACTGTGGGCCGTCGCCTGGCCAACCGGCTGGGTCTGCCTTTTGTGGATGCAGACACAGAAGTGGAAGCTGCCGCAGGTCTCAGCATCGCGGAGATATTCGAAGCCCACGGCGAGCCGGCATTCCGGGATGGCGAGCGCAAGGTCATTGCCCGACTGCTGTCCACCGGGCCACAGGTGCTGGCTACAGGCGGCGGGGCCTTTATGGACCCCGAAACCCGCGCCACCGTGGCAGACCGAGGCATTTCAGTCTGGCTCAAGGCTGATCTGGACGTCTTGATGCGCCGCGTCGGAAAACGCCCGACCCGGCCGCTCCTCAAAGCGGACAATCCACGCGCGGTGATGGAAAAGCTCATGCGGGAGCGCAACCCGATATACGCCGAGGCAGACGTGACGCTGGAGACCGGTGATGGGCCCCATGAAGATGTCGTGGACCGCCTGATGGAGCTTCTGGAGCCGCTCAAGTGACCGGCCATTTACCAATCCGCTGGACGCAGCGCGCTTTTACGACCATATGGCTGCCATCATGACCAACACTCACACTGTTCCCGTCAGCCTTGGCGACCGCTCATATGACGTGCTCATCGGCGCGGACCTGCTTGCGCGTGCTGGTGAAACCATTTCACCGCTGCTCAAACGCCCCTATGTGCCTATCGTCACCGACGAGACCGTTGCAGCCCTCCACCTTGAGACCCTGACTGAAAGCCTCAAGGCCAGCGGCATTGAGTGCGTCCCGATCATTTTGCCGCCGGGCGAAGCGACCAAGAGTTTCAAACACCTTGAGGAGCTGTTGTCCGCGCTGATGGATGCAGGCGTCGAGCGCACGGACATGGTCATTGCCTTTGGTGGCGGGGTCATTGGCGATCTGACCGGCTTTGCAGCTGCCATACTGCGCCGTGGCGTCGATTTCATCCAGATCCCCACAACGCTACTCGCCCAAGTGGACAGTTCCGTTGGTGGCAAGACAGCCATTGATGTCCCACAGGGCAAGAACCTGATTGGGGCGTTCCATCAACCGCGTCTGGTGCTTGCAGACACAAGCGTGCTGGGAACCCTGACCATGCGCGACCTGCGTGCCGGGTACGCTGAAGTCGTCAAATACGGTCTGATCGACGATTTTGACTTTTTCGAATGGCTTGAGACAAACGGTCCGGCCCTCATCGATGGCGACCAGACCCTGCGCGCGGAAGCGGTTCGCCACAGCGTCGCAGCCAAGGCGCGCGTCGTGGCAGCGGATGAACGCGAAGGCGGTCAACGTGCGCTGCTCAATCTCGGCCACACCTTCGGCCATGCGCTGGAAACCGCCGCCGGCTACTCCGGCGACCTGCTGCACGGTGAAGCCGTGGCAGCCGGCATGGGCATTGCGTTTGATGTGTCCGTGCATCTGGGTCTCTGCCCGGCTGAGGATGCTGCGCGCGTCAAAGCGCATATGCGCGCCACCGGCCTTCCTGCAAGCATCAGCGACCTCGAAAAACGCAACAGTCTGAATGTGCCTGACACCGAAGAGCTGATCCGCCTGATGGGTCAGGACAAAAAAGTGTCCGGTGGCAAGATCACCTTCATCCTGACGCGTGGCATTGGAAAATCCTTCATCGCCAGCGATGTGAACATGGACGAGGTCGCACAGGTGCTATCAAAGAGGCAGGCCGCGTGAGTGAAACAACCATACTGATCTCTTTGGGATCTGTTTTCTGCCTGCTCATTTTTTCAGGATTTTTTTCCGGCTCTGAAACAGCCCTCACCGCCACCAGTCGCGCGCGGATGCACGCGCTCGAACGCGATGGCTCAAAACGCGCGGGCGTCGTCAACGGACTGATTGAGTTTCGCGAACGACTCATCGGCGCGATCCTGCTGGGCAACAACCTCGTCAATATTCTGGCGTCCGCCATCGCCACCAGCGTCTTTCTTGATCTGTTCGGCGAAGCAGGCGTGGTCTACGCCACGCTCGTGATGACGGCTCTGGTGCTGATCTTTGCGGAAGTGCTGCCAAAGACCTACGCCATCACCAATCCGGACCGCATGGCGCTGGCCGTGGCGCCACTCATCCGCATCGCCGTATTTGCGTTTGCCCCGGTCACGGCCGCTGTTCAGTTCATCGTCCGGCGCACCTTGCGCATGGTCGGCGCGAACATTGAGGACGGTGCAGAAGTGCTGTCTGCCCATGAGGAATTGCGCGGCGCCATCGACCTGCACCACAAGGAAGGCGGCGTGGGCCGCGATGACCGCCACATGCTTGGCGGCATTCTCGACCTGCGGGACCTGGAGGTGGATGACGTAATGATCCACCGCAAGAACATGCAGGCGCTCAGCCTGGATGATGACCCAAAGGACCTGGTCGAACAGGTGCTTGCCAGTCCCTACACGCGCATTCCGCTGTGGGAAAACGACCCGGACAACATCGTCGGTGTATTGCACGCCAAGGACCTGTTGCGGGCATTGATCTCCCATGATGGCGATCCCACCGGGCTGGATATCAAGGATCTGGCGTCAGAAGCCTGGTTCGTGCCCGAAACCACCTCACTGGTTGAACAACTCAACGCCTTCCGTCAGCGCAAGTCGCATTTCGTACTCATCCACAACGAGCGCAAAATGCGACTTGCGCTGACGGAAGGCGTTGA
>JBCBUN010000373.1:0-2652 GCA_039818145.1 Pseudomonadota bacterium | reverse complement strand
TTTTTTTTGAAGAAAATTTTCTTCAAAAAAAATCTGCGGTGGCGGTGATCCGGAAGGGAACGACCTGCGTAACCTTTTCGTCTTCGCTAGAAGGCATCCTTTTGAGCCGTGCCGGCGGACTATCCGGAGTACCTTGTCCCCTCTCTCCATCCATCGGTACGGCTCACTTGGGATGCTGTAGCTACTCAAGTGAGGCTACAGCGACTGCCCGTCATCAATCGTCAGTGACGTACCAGTGATGATCCGGCCCTGATCAGACGCCATCAGCAACAGCGCGCCATCCAGATCTGCAATTTCACCAAGACGCCGACGCGGATACCCCTTTACCTGCTTCTGGCCAGGTTCGGTGGCAAACCAGTGGGCGTTGAGCTCCGTTTCAATAAAGCCTGGGCACAGGGCGGTGACGTTGATGTCGTACCGCGCCCACTCGCGCGCCAGCGACTTGGTCATCATCAACACAGCAGCTTTTGACATGCAGTAGACGGACAGTCCGGGCAGCACGGTATGGCCGCCGATGGAGGCGATGTTGATGATGCGCCCGGAACGCCCCTTCTCGATCATGCGCTTGGCAGCTTCCTGCGCCATGAAGAATGAGCCCTTGAGGTTCGTGTCCATGATCGTGTCATAGGCCTCCTCGGTTACATCCGAGGCCATCTGGTCAATGTTCATGCCCGCATTGTTGACGAGTATGTCTAAAGGCCCGAGTTCCGTCTCACAGGTCTCAATGCAGGACTTGATGCTCTCCATGTCAGTCACATCAAGAGCAACAGGCAACGCGCGCCCGTCAAATGCCTCTATTTCCTTCTTGAGCTCATCCAGCCGTTCGACCCGGCGGCCCGTAATGGCCACATGCGCCCCCGCCTTGGCCAGCGTGATGGCCATGTGGCGCCCGAACCCTGACGTGGTGCCGGAGATGAGGGCTGTTTTGCCGGTCAGGTCAAATACATGGGCATCGGTCATTGGAAGGGCTCCGGAATGGCTGCGATCAGGGGAGCCGCATCCTAGAAATCCGTCGCGCTGCGTCAACATCGCGCTCAGCAGCGCGTGATTTGGCCTTGGTGCTGCTTATGGCCATAATGACGGTGAAACAGATTTTCGAATTCCGGCTGAATGGGAGGCCATCTCATGTTCATCGACGTCGTATCAGACACCGTCTGCCCCTGGTGTTACATCGGCAAACGCCGCTTTGACATGGCAAAGGCTGAACGCCCCGATATTGAAATCGACCTGCGCTGGCGGCCCTTTCAACTCGACCCCACAATCCCGGCTGAAGGCGTCGACCGGCGCGAATACATGGAAGCCAAGTTCGGTAAGAACCGCTCCAAAGAGGTCGGCAATGTCATTCGTGAGGCTGCGGATGAAGCTGGAATTACCTTGGCTTTCGACAAAATTCAGCGCTCACCTAATACATTTGATTCGCATCGGCTGATCCGCTGGGGAGCGAGTGCCGGGACACAAGACGAGATTGTGGAAATCCTGTTCCGGCGCTACTTCGAAGATGGTGAGGACATCGGTGACCGCAAGGTTCTGGTCGATGCCGCCAAGGAAGCGGGCATGGACCATGAGCTGGTGGCGTATCTCCTGCTCCACAACAAGGATGCGGACCTGGTGGCCAACGAAGCCAATCAGGCGCGTGAGATGGGCATCTCCGGCGTTCCCACCTTCCTGTTTGAAGGCAAGTTCGCCGTCGTTGGCGCACAGGAAACCGAAGGCTATTTGCGGGCAATCGACACAGTGCAGGCAAAGCTAGGCGAGCAGGCTGCCCAATGATCCGAGACGGGAATGACGCAGATCTTCCCGAGATTCTCAAAATTCACACAGACGCTTTTGGTGGCGACGCGGAGGCATGTCTCGTGTCGCAAATGCTGCGCGACCCGACCGCCCACCCTTGTCTGTCACTGATTGCTGAGGAAGACGGACAGGCGATTGGCCATGTCCTGTTTACGCCGGTGACCATTGATGGGGCGGCGCGTCCGGTTGTCGGCGCCATCCTGGCACCACTTGCGGTATCGCCGGATCATCAAGGCAAGGGAGCCGGCAGCGACCTTGTGCGCCACGGCCTTGCCCGTCTTGCTTCCGATAAGACCGAAGTGGTTTTCGTGTATGGCGATCCTGACTACTACGGCAGGTTCGGGTTCAAGGCCGCACTGTCATTTGGGCTTCGTGCGCCAAATCCACTCCCGCCGAACTATGAACGCGGATGGACCGTGCTGGCACCGGACGATGTATTGAAAGGTTTGAGCGGCACGGTGCAATGCTGTGATGTACTCAACCGCCCGGAATACTGGTAGCCGCCGACAAAACGCCTACGCGCCTGACCCACCTTCAGCCAGCGTTGCCAGTTCTTCCATGACGGCACGGGTGCCCTTGAGGCGGTCTTCGGCGTCTGGCCAGTTGTGCTTCACCACGATCTTGTGGTCCGGCCGCAGCTTGGCGTCGCCCCGGGCCCGGTTGATGAACTGCACAAGGCCTGCCGGATTGGCAAACTCATTGTTACGAAGACTGATGACGCAGCCCTTGGGACCCGCGTCTATTTTCTCCACATTGGCTGCTCGGCACAGGCGCTTGATCTCGACAATCACAAGCAGATGCTTCACTTCGCCCGGTAGGGGACCAAAGCGGTCAATGAGTTCAGCGGCAAAGCTTTCAATT
>JBCBUN010000372.1:0-2660 GCA_039818145.1 Pseudomonadota bacterium | reverse complement strand
GTTCACAGAAAGGGTGCTGTCGTCCACCGGCGCACCATCAGAAATCACCATCAGAATGCGTCGTTGCTCGGGGCGGGCCAGCAGGCGGTTATGTGCCCAGATCAGGGCTTCCCCGTCGATATTTTCCTTCAGCAGGCCTTCGCGCATCATCAATCCGAGATTGCGCCGCGCGCGCCGCCATGGGGCGTCGGCAGCCTTGTAGATGATGTGGCGCAGGTCATTGAGGCGACCGGGCGAGGCAGGTTTGCCGGCGGATAGCCAGTGTTCACGGGACTGGCCACCCTTCCAGGCGCGTGTCGTGAAGCCAAGAATTTCCGTTTTGACTGAGCACCGTTCGAGTGTGCGGGCCAGAATGTCCGCGCACATGGCTGCCACCGTGATCGGGCGACCGCGCATGGAGCCTGAGTTGTCCAGCAGCAGGGTTACGACCGTGTCGCGGAAGTTCATGTCCTTTTCAATCTTGAAGGACAGAGGGTGCATGGGGTCGATGACGATGCGGCTGAGGCGGGCTGCATCAAGCATCCCTTCCTCAAGGTCAAACTCCCACGTACGGTTCTGCTTGGCCTGCAGACGGCGCTGCAGACGGTTGGCGAGGCGTCCAACGACGCCCTGCATCTGCTGCAGCTGCTGATCAAGATATTGGCGCAGACGGCCAAGTTCTTCGGTGTCACACAGATCTTCGGCAGCGATCACTTCGTCATTGGCAGCGGAATAAACCTTGTAGCCAATGCCGCGATTGTTGTCGGCGGTGCCATCGGGACGCCAGGGCTGCTGGCCTTCAGAGCTGTCGTCCGGCTCGCCTTCAACCTGCTGGTCTTCGGCTTCAACCTCAACGGCCTGTTCCTCGCCGTCTTGCTGCTCACCGTCAGCCATTTCCAGCTGCTCGGCTGACATGCCTTCAGCCTGCTCCGCTTCGCCGCCTTCGACGTTTTCCTCGCCGGGGGCATCCCCGTCTTCGTTGTCGTCACTGTCTTCTTCAGACTGGTCGGGTGTGTCACCGAGTTCATCCGCCATGTCCAGGTCAGCGATGATATCGCGTGTGGCGCGTGCGAATGCTTCCTGGTCGTGGCAGAGGTCGTTCAGCTTGGCCAGGTCTTCGCCAGCCTTTTCTTCGACCCAGGGGCGCCACATATCGACCATGTTGCGGGCAGCTTCAGGCGGCTGTGCGCCGGTGAGCTGCTCGCGCACCAGCATGCTCACCACTTCTTCAATGGGTGCGTCCACGCGATCGGTGATGGTTGAAAAACCACGCTTGTCACATTTGTCTTCAAGGGCTGCCGTCAGATTGTTGGCAACACCCTTCATGGCGTTGGCGCCAAGGGCTTCGACGCGCGCTGTTTCCGCAGCTTCAAACACCGCGCGGGCGGTGCCGCCTGTTGGCAGAAGCTGCTGATGGGTCCCGTCATCGTGGTAGGCAATACGCAAGGCGATTGAGTCAGCGGACCCACGACAATTGGCAACCTCGCCGTCCGGCAGTTCGCGGCTGGGCAACGGCAGGCGCACATTTGTGCCGCGCAGGCTGGCGGGCTCAGTGCCGAAGTTCACCGTCAGGTCGTCGCGGCCCGCAATGGACCGTAACGCCTGGGTAACTGCCCTTTTGAAGGGCTCGACCGGATTTTCTTTGGTGTTCGACACAGAATGCCTGCTGGTTTGCGGACTGCTTTTTGCCGTCGGCGTTATGCGATCTGAAGGTTGGCTGCGGACTGAGGCAGCTCCTCACCAAAGCAGCGCTGATAGAACTCGGCCACGGTGGCGCGTTCCAGCTCATCGCACTTGTTGAGGAAGGTCACCTGGAAGCCGAAACCAACGTCTGAGAAGATTTCCGCGTTCTCAGCCCATGTGAGCACCGTACGCGGGCTCATCACAGTTGAGATGTCACCATTCATGAAGGCGTTCCGGGTCAGGTCCGCGACGCGCACCATGGCGGCAACGGTCTTCTTGCCTTCTTCGGTCTGGTAATGCTTGGCCTTTGCCACCACGATATCCGTCTCGCGGTCATGATCCAGATAGTTCAGGGTCGTGACGATGTTCCAGCGGTCCATCTGGCCCTGGTTGATCTGCTGGGTGCCGTGATAGAGCCCGGAAGTATCCCCAAGACCAATCGTGTTGGTGGTGGAGAACAGGCGGAATGAGTCATGCGGGCGCATGACCTTGTTCTGGTCCAGCAAAGTCAGCTTGCCGGAAACTTCCAGAATACGCTGGATCACGAACATCACATCCGGGCGGCCTGCGTCATATTCGTCGAAAACCAGAGCCACAGGGTTTTGAAGTGCCCATGGTAGGATGCCTTCGCGGAATTCAGTGACCTGCTTGCCGTCCTTGAGAACGATGGCGTCCTTCCCGACGAGATCGATACGGCTCACATGGCTGTCGAGGTTGATGCGGATGCACGGCCAGTTAAGGCGTGCGGCCACCTGTTCGATGTGGGTGGACTTGCCGGTGCCGTGATAGCCCTGAACCATGACGCGGCGGTTGTGAGCGAAGCCCGCAAGGATCGCCAGCGTGGTTTCCTTGTTGAAGAGGTAGTCTGGATCCAGATCAGGCACATAGTCGCTGCGCTCCTTGAAGGCAGGTACGACAAGATCTGTATCGAAGCCGAATACTTCTTTGGCAGACACTTCAGTGTCTGGACCGTGGTTCGGCATGTTTCCGGTAGTGGT
>JBCBUN010000371.1:0-2666 GCA_039818145.1 Pseudomonadota bacterium | reverse complement strand
CAGCCCGTTGACCAGTGCTTCGATGCCCTCACGCGTACCAACCGGCATTGGATGCCCCAAACTGCCCCAAAAAGCGGGCCAAACTGACCCGGGCCGAGAATAGGCAGAACGAAGTTAGGAAATCGTTTGCGCTATTTCTGGCTGACAAGGCGCAAAAAAGGCGGCTTTTGCGAAAGCCGCCTTTTTGGAGGATCCGTTGGGGATCGCGGTGTCTCTTCTTCGGTCGCTGTTACTTGGCAGCGGCCGGAAGATAAGTCGCCCAGCAATAGGCAATCTCGTTCACAGCGTGCTTGCCCGTGCAATAGGCTTCTTCTGACGGGAAGTGAGCCGCAGCAAGGCACTGGTTGAGGTTGAGGCGCGCAAACCGTGTGCACCGGGACAGGTCGCGGTTCTGCACAAGGGAAACCGTCGCGCTCGCTTCTGATTCCTCAAGGGCAATATGTCCGGCGATGGCCAGAATGCGCTGCATTACCGGGGCGGCGGCCTGTGCTTCGGTTACACCGGCCAGCTCGGCCAGAATGTCGCCGAAGCCCATGCTCTCAATTTCAGCGGCCGCAAACTGCGGATCAACCGAGAAGGGCGCAACCGGCTCATAGCTGCCCCAGCGGGTGCGCTGAAACTCAACTGCGGTGGTGAGGAAGCGCTGACCAAGACCGGTCAGTTTCTGGTAGGCCACCGAAGCGTCAGCAACCACAGCAGAGCGTGCTTTCTGCGATCCTGCAAACATCCATACGCCGGTGCCAGACTTGAGACGGGTCAAAACCGCCTGTTTGCCGTCGCGGGCCACCGCTGCTTTCAGGGCAGCGACGAATTCCGGCTGAGCAGCGGCCAGGAAGGCGCTGTTAGCGACCCAGCCTTCACCCAGCATCGCGGGATCATGCGGACGAAGAGAGTCGAGTGCGGCGCGCACGTCGCGTGGAGCCTTGAATTTGCGGTTGGCCAGATCATCAATCGCCGCATCAAAGGCGCGATAGGCAGCAGCCTTCTCTACAAGACCCTTGGGGCCGTCCAGCGGAGCCGCCTGCCGGGCGTCTGACCGTGTGACAGTGTCCAGCGGCTTGCCGGCAATTGCTGGCTTTGCACGTGGAATAGGGACAATTGTCCCATCCGACAGAACAACAGGCGCACTGGCAATCTGATAGGGCTCAACCACAGGGGCAGGAGCGGCAACCGGCTGGGCCTGAACGGCTTTGATGTTTGGTGAGCTGTCGCCCAGGCAGCCCGCAAGAGCAAGTCCGAGCCCTGAAACAGCCAGAATGCCCGCCGTTTTTCTAACGAGCGTATTGCCGAAGGCGCCTGTGGTGAGTTCAGCCATATGTTTCGTCCCCAATACTGGTCTTTGGCGGCAGTGGCAGCGCCTGTAGACCTGGAAATCAATTACCAGTCGTCCCTGAAGTGCCTGATCTGTCCCGTTTGGCTTCAAATGCCTTTTGATTTGGGTGCCGCGCAGAAGCGATGATTGCGCGAAAAATCCCAAATATGTGCCAGATCGGAGCACCCGTCAGAGTCCCGTTAAGACTTCTGCAACGGACGTGCCCAACCCTAAGCCGACGCGGTCCGCGTTGCAATGCGGCAAGTCCGTCCAGAGCGCAATTCCGGACAGGTTTTTGGGTCGACATTTGATTCAATTTCAACGGGATTTCTCAAGGTTTCCCCTTCTTTAACCCTCGCGCGGCACACTGATGCCACTCAATTTGCCGCCGCGCACGCGGTGTGAGCTGGCGGCGGTCATAGTTAATGCGAAACCGGGGCAATCCCCCAATATTTGTGTGAGGATTCGAGCGTGCAGATTGCTGATTGGCAGGTGCATCTAAGCGTACGCGGACGACCGCGGCAGATGCGGCGGCATGCATCCTTTATCAGGCAGCATCTCAGCGGTGGGGCCATGGGTCTCGTCGGCGGCATCCTGTTCGCCGTTGTGACCGGCAGCATTGATCTGTTTGCCGTGGGGGCTTTTGCCCTTCTTGGCGCCACAGCTTTGCCGGGTCTCCTTTTGCGCGCCACCGGCCAACTGGCAGCGGCATACGCTTTGTCCTCCACATTCTTTGCCATTCTGGTCGGCTGGTTGTGCCTGTGGACAGGTGGTGTGGATTCGCCGGCCATCTTCTGGCTCGCCATCGTTCCCATGGAAGCCGCGCTGTCAGCAAACCGTCGAAGCGCGATCACCGCTGCGGCCATCTCATCCATTGTTTTTTCAAGTCTTGTCTGGATGTCTCTTGCATCGAACCTGCCACCGGCACACCTGCCCGGCATTGATCCCTTCCTGACCCGTATGGTGTCGATCGTTGCGGCCATCGTCTACGCTTGCGCCCTCGCCATGCGGACGCAGGAAGCCTATCAGCGCGCGGAAGATGCAGCCGACACCGAAGAAGCGCGCTATCGCATGGTCGCCGACAATGCCAGCGACCTGATTACTCGCCATTCAATTGACGGCACGGTGCTGTTCGCAACACCTGCCAGCCGCCGCCTGCTGAATGTGTCGCCGGACAAACTCATTGGCCGCCGACTGTCCGACGTTGCCGGCAACAGCTATGCCGAGGCGATTACCGACGCCGTCACCAATGCCCTGCGCAATGGTGGAGAGGCTACTGTTGAGTTCGCCGTGTCCAATCAAGATGGCACAACGCGCTATCTGGAGACACGATTGCGCGCGACCGGCACAGCCG
>JBCBUN010000370.1:0-2680 GCA_039818145.1 Pseudomonadota bacterium | reverse complement strand
ATGGATAACAGAAAAAGCAGCGCCCAATCCTGTAATGTTATTCGCATGGCATATGTCCGTGATTCATCGAATTGCCAGATACCTACGGATTTCCATGCCACAGCACTGGCCGTTTTCGGACACCATCACCTGAGCGCCCTCGTATCGTCTCGATTCCGGTCTTAAACTCCTGGCATGCTTGATTTCGACACTTGCAACGAAGCGCGGTTAAGGCGCGATCCGGCCTATGATGGCAAATTCTTCACGGCCGTCCGGACGACCAAAATCTATTGCCGACCAGTCTGTCCGGTGAAGCAGCCTCTCACGAAGAATGTCAGCTACTACCCAACCGCCGCTGCCGCTGAGCGTGCGGGCTATCGCCCCTGTCTGCGGTGCCGACCGGAAACGGCCCCTTTCTGCGCGGCTTGGAAAGGAACACGAACAACGGTGGAACGTGCGCTGAAATTAATCGAAGACGGCGCACTGGATACTGGCAGCGTGGAAGAGCTGGCCGAGCGCCTGGGTATCGGCGCAAGGCACCTGTCACGGCTTTTCGCGGACCACGTTGGCGCATCGCCGCTTCAGACGGCGCAGACTCTGCGCATCGGACGCGCAAAACGTCTGCTGGATGAAACGAACCTGCCGATCACAGATGTCGCGTTCAAGGCGGGTTTCGGCAGTGTCAGGCGGTTTAACGCGGCATTTCAGAAGCTCTATGGTCGTCCGCCATCTTCCATACGCAGGCCGAAAAATTGACCTCACTCAGCTACACGCATATCGCCAGCCCCGTCGGCGACCTGTTGGTTGCTGGCACTTTGGATGCCCTCCACTATCTGAGCTTTTCGACGGGTCACAAGGCATTCGGACCAGCGGTGGACTGGCGACAGGACGACGCGCCGTTTCACGAAGTGCGGCGGCAACTCGATGCTTATTTCACAGGAGAACTACGTCGGTTTGACCTGCCGCTGCATCTGTCCGGCACCGCTTTCCAGAACAGTGTATGGCAATATCTCCCAAGCATTCCGTTGGGCGAGACCCGGACCTACGGCCAGATTGCGGCGCTTCTCGACCGACCGAAAGCAAATCGTGCCGTTGGTGCGGCGAATGGCAACAACCCCTTGCCGATCATCCTGCCATGTCATCGGGTGATCGGGGCAAGCGGTTCACTGATGGGCTTTGGCGGAGGGCTTCCGACTAAAGAATATCTCCTGCGCCATGAGGGTGTGCTTAAATAGACTGCAGCGTCGAAGCGGCCATTCATGCACGGCGCAGCATCGAACGGGTTGGGCTCTTCGCGGCCATTGGGGTCAGTGCGGCATCGTATCGGATGATGCATCGACAGTCCTCGTGCACGGCCCAAAGCCGCCATCTGATCACTAAACGGGTTGCTGCCGCTGCAGCCTGCATAGCGGTCATTGGCTGTACCCACACAATCCGGTGAACGGCGACCTGACAGAGCGCGGACATAGCGCCAATTCTATGCCTTGGCTCCGATAGCAGCTGACTGCGCTTCATGACATCGCATTTCGACGGCAACGGGCGCGACGCAGAACTTCGCCGCCCGTGCGGCGCTCCGCGTTAATGACGGAAACCCGGTTCCAGACCGTCGTGACTATAGCTGGATCCGCTGGGTTCTGTCGTTGAAGTCATGCATGTGGACGGTCAACTGGTCTTGATCGAGCAGAACCACCCCGTAAGCGGGAGACTCGAAATTTCCATGGATCCTCCCTGCCGGCGCGTCCAGATCAAGGGCCACCTGGTGATTCAGCCCGCGCATGCACGAATAGCTGATGCCGCGCCAATTGCCCCAGATGGCCCGGTGGACATGGCCGAAGAACAGGTGGCGGATGCGGGCCTTGTGGGGCGCGATCACCTCATGGAACGGCTCGGCGTCCTGCATCATAATCGCGTCCATCGCCTTGATCCCGACCTTGAACGGCGGATGATGCATGAGCAGAAAGACCGGCCCGGGCACCTGCAACTGATGCACCAACCACGCGCGGCGGGCCTCGCAGTAAGCGCCCGCGTGGGTGCCTTCCGCCTTGGTGTCGAGGAGCAGGAAGCGACCAAAAGGCGTCTCGAACGCGTTTTGTACAAAGCCATGCGCGTCGCGCTGGACATCAGGAAAGGTCTGCATCAGGGACGGCGTGTCGTCGTGATTGCCAACCATGAGATGCACCGGCATCTTCAGCTTTGTGATCTGACCCGCAAATCGCGCATAGGCCGCGGGATCGCCCCAATGGGTCATGTCACCCGTGACGATAACGAACGCGGCATCGCCATGCTCAGTGTTGATCGACTGGACCGCCTGGCCCAATCGTTCGCAAGGGTCCTGGCGGTAAAGCAGACCGTCGCCGATCACATGGGTATCTGTCAGGTGGATGAACTTCATTCTGCGGCCAGCGGCTTGGCCCAGTCGTCCCATTCGGTTCCTGTGGAAAAGACCGGACCGTCCCATGTGAACGGGATGTCATGGATAACGGTCATGTCCTCGACCGCCTCGATGATCGCGAATGAAGGGGCCATGGGCCCGCCGTGCAGCAATTCGGTTTCTGTGAAATCGGGTAGAGACTTATTGCCGGTCGATCGCACAGAGGCGAAGGGAATACCGCAATAGGTCCCTGTGCAAATCGCGTGGATATGGCCGAAATGCAGGTAGTCGATCTTGTCTTTTGCCGCGCTGCTCACCCGGCACAAAGAC
>JBCBUN010000369.1:0-2682 GCA_039818145.1 Pseudomonadota bacterium | reverse complement strand
ATGCGACTGACGTCACCAATGCGTCGCGGACCCTGTTGTTCAACATTGAGACGCAGGACTGGGATGAGGAATTACTGAGCATTCTCCGCGTGCCGCGAGAAATGTTGCCGCGCGTTCTGGACCCCGCTGCTGTTTTTGGCACTGCGGTCGAGGCACACTTCGGGGCGCCGGTGCCGGTCGCGGGCATTCTGGGCGATCAACAGGCGGCAACAGTCGGCCAGGCGTGTTTTGCGCCCGGCTTGATGAAGTCCACTTATGGCACCGGCTGCTTTGCGCTGGTGAATACGGGCGAGACAAAAGTCGACAGTGCCAACCGGTTGCTTGGCACGGTTGCCTATCGGTTTGGTGGCAAGCCGACCTACGCGCTGGAAGGGTCAATCTTCATGGCGGGCGCCACGGTTCAATGGTTGCGCGACAAGATGGGGCTGATCGCCTCCGCACAGGAGAGTGAGGCTATCGCCAAGGAAGCGGATCCGGCATCCAACGTGTATCTGGTCCCGGCCTTTACCGGTCTTGGGGCGCCCTATTGGGACCCGCATGCGCGCGGCACGATTGTCGGCATGACGCGCGATACGGGACGCGCTGAGATTGTGTGCGCGGCTCTGGAGGCCGTGGCCTTTCAGACCCGTGACCTGATGGATGCCATGGCCGATGACATGAGCCGAGCGGGCCTTACGGCTCCCACGGAACTGCGCGTGGACGGCGGCATGGTGGCGAACGACTGGTTCTGCCAGGTCCTTGCAGACACGCTTGGGCGTCCGATTGCGCGGCCCGCCGTGACGGAAACCACATCGCTTGGGGCCGCCTTTGCTGCCGGGCTCACCGTTGGACTTTTCAAGTCCACGGATGATGTCGAAGGCATCTGGCAGTTGGACAAGACCTTTGATCCGCAAAAGCCGGAGGACTGGCGCGAAGGCCGCTATGCGGGTTGGCAGGATGCCGTTCGGCGCGCCCGCGTGGAGTAAGGCGTATCGAACAGATCTGGTCGAGCTCGCTTGAGCATTCGGCTATAGTCGTCCCACGGTTGTCGGCGGGCTAACGAGCAACCGCAAAGCTCTGGTGTGTCCAGAGATGGGGAGGACTCGTCATGAGTGCACTTATCAGCCAACTCAAAGACCTGCTTGGGCCGAATGGCTACCTTGAAGGGGCCGACGCTGAAGCCAAGGCCCAGTCGGGCTGGAGCCATCTGGGAACCCCGCCAATTGTCCTGAGGCCGGCGTCCACGGAAGAAGTCTCACAGGTACTCAAGCTCTGCCATGAGGCCGGGCAACCCATCGTTGCGTGGGGCGGGCTGACCGGACTGGTTGAAAGCGCCAATGTGGGCCATGGCGAACTGGCCCTGTCCCTTGAGCGCATGCACGCCATTGAAGAAGTGGATGAGATTGCGGGCACTGCAACCGTTCAGGCCGGTGCAGTCCTGCAGACGGTGCAGGAAGACATTGAAAAGCATCACCTGATACTGCCGCTGGATTTGGGCGCGCGGGGGTCTGCCACCATTGGCGGCAACATTGCGACAAATGCCGGCGGCAACCGCGTCATTCGCTACGGCATGATGCGCGACATGGTGCTGGGGCTGGAAGTGGTGCTGGCGGATGGCACCTTGCTCTCGTCCCTCGGCAAGATGATCAAGGACAATGCCGGGTATGACCTCAAACAATTGTTCATTGGCTCCGAGGGGACGCTGGGTGTCGTCACTCGAGCAGTGCTTCGGTTGCGCCGCAAGCCCGACAGCCAGGATACGGCTTTCATCGCCGTGGATGAATTCAGCAAATTGCCGAAACTGCTCGACCACATGGACCGCAAGCTGGCGGGCACGCTTTCGGCATTCGAGTGTCTGTGGAACGACTTCTACCGATTGCTGACAACAGAGCCCGCAGGCCACACGCCACCGCTGGCGCAGGACCAGCCTTACTATGTGCTGGTCGAAGCCATGGGAGCGCAGCAGGAGCAGGACACACAGCGGTTTGAAGGCGCGCTTGAGGACGCTTTTGAGAAAGAACTGATCGTCGATGCCGTGCTGGCCAAGAACCAGAGCGAGCGCGACAAGATGTGGGCCATCCGTGACGATGTGGGACAGGTGGCGCAGAACTGGCCGATCTTCACGTTTGACGTAAGCCTGCCGGTTAAGGACATGGAAGCCTATGTCAGTGAAACAAAGGCGCGGCTAACCGAAACCTATCCGGATCACACGGCCATGATCTTTGGCCATCTGGGTGATGGAAATCTGCATGTCATCGTCGGGGTTGGGGATGACAGCATACAGGCGCGGCGGGGCGTTGAAGCCTGTGTCTATGAGCCGTTGCGATCCCGAGGAGGGTCGGTGTCCGCAGAGCATGGTGTGGGCCTTGAGAAGTTGCCCTATCTGCTGGTGACCCGGACGCCGGAAGAAATCGCCACCATGCGGATCGTCAAGCAGGCGCTGGACCCAAAGGGCATCCTCAATCCAGGCAAGATTTTTGAGGCGCAGCCTTTGAAAAGTGCTGCCGAATAAACCGGCTTTTGGCGTCTTGGGCGTGGGGGTCGAAATGAGGGCAATTTTGCCTTATACCGGGGGCTAACACCTTGTGGTGTCGAGGATTTAGGCGGTTTGAGTATCGGTGGCGGATGATTTGCTGCCTGCTCCAGGGATGGGCTTGGGTGCCATACCGCTCGGAAACAAGCCGCACCAAGCGGCCCGGGAAA
>JBCBUN010000368.1:2428-2687 GCA_039818145.1 Pseudomonadota bacterium | reverse complement strand
TGTTGATGACGGGTGTAGCTAGGCCGTAAAGGCCCGTCAACGCAGGTCCTTTGCGGAGCAAATGCGTGATACCGCACTGCTCATTGTGGCTTGCGGCTGACAATCACTTCAGAGGGTATCCCGCCTGCCACTTTTTTGCAGGCATGCGCGACGTCAAATCCATCCGGCACACAGGCCAGAAGCTCTAGCGGGCGACACCCGCCAACGGCCTGTGGCCGTAACCTGTGCACGGCAGACCATAGACTGGATGTCAGCCGCG
>JBCBUN010000368.1:0-2418 GCA_039818145.1 Pseudomonadota bacterium | reverse complement strand
AGCGGTGTGTAACCACCGGTGAGACTCACGGCGCCAAAAAGGCCGCCGGGTTTGAGCACCCGCCGCACTTCGTCATAGACCGCACGGATTTCATCTTCTGAAAAGATATCCAGCACATAGGCCGCATAGACATGGCTGACACTGTTGTCTCGCAACGGCAATGGGGCCCGCACATCGCCCACCACGGCAAAGGCCTGATCGCACTGGCGCAGACGGTTGCGCCCCAGATTGACCATGACCGGCGACAGATCAAGACCAAGATAGCGCGTGCCGCGCGGCGTAAGTTCCGTCACCACTTCATGGGCCAGACGGCCGGTCCCCATGCCCAGCTCCAGCACGCCGTCAGCGCTGTCAAAGGACATCTGGCGCTTCATTTCGGCCAGCGGTTCGTCTTCGTACCAGCCCTGGGTGTCCTGTTTGGCGCCGAACCGGTTGTACAATGAAACGATTTCGTCGCGCTCTAGCAGCCGCATTCACCTAACCCCAACCCGTACAACGCCACGTGGCTCAAAAACTTGCCCGAAAGCCGATAGCCTTTTATGCAGGTTATATGAGCACAGATCCAAAGACGTCCAACATCAAGAATATCGGCAGCCGTCCGGTCAATGCACCCGAGCAGATGGGTCCCGGCTTTCCCGCCACCCGCCCGCGCCGCAATCGCAAGAGTGACTGGACCCGTCGGCTGACAGCCGAAAATACCCTGAGCGTGGATGACCTGATCTGGCCAATCTTCGTGGTTGATGGCGACAATGTCCGCGACCCAGTGGCGACCATGCCCGGTATTGATCGTCTGTCTGTCGACCTCGCCGTTGAAGCAGCCGCCCAGGCTGCCGACCTCGACATTCCCGTCATTGCCCTCTTCCCCTACACGGAACCCGGCCTGCGCGATGAGCGCGGCAGCGAGGGCCTCAACCCGCAAAATCTGATCTGTCAGGTGACGCGGGCCATCAAGTCACAGGTCCCAGACATCGGCATCCTGTGCGATGTGGCGCTTGATCCCTACACAAGCCACGGCCATGACGGATTGTTGGAAGGCAACACCATCCTCAATGATGAAACCGTGCAGGTGCTGTGCACCCAGGCGCTGGTTCAGGCGGAAGCCGGCTGTGACATCATCGCCCCCAGCGACATGATGGACGGCCGCATCGGCGCAATCCGACACGCCCTCGAAAATGCCGGTCACACCGATGTGCAGATCATGGCCTATGCGGCCAAATATGCGTCCGCCTTCTACGGCCCGTTCCGCGATGCGGTCGGGTCGTCGGGCGCACTCAAGGGCGACAAGCGCACCTATCAGATGAACCCCGCCAACACCGACGAGGCCCTACGCGAAGTGGCGCTCGACATCGAAGAAGGTGCGGACATGGTGATGGTGAAACCCGGCATGCCCTATCTCGACGTGGTGGCGCGGGTGAAAGACACCTTCCAGATGCCCACCTTCGCCTACCAGGTGTCCGGTGAATACGCGATGCTTCAAGCTGCTGCCCGGAACAACTGGCTAGACGGCGAAAAGGTGATGATGGAAAGCCTGCTTGCCTTCAAACGCGCCGGCGCTGATGGCGTGCTGAGCTACTTTGCAAAGGACGTGGCGGAGCGGCTGCGGGGCGGATAGGCAACTTTCAGGGGGCAAGAATGACCGAGGCTGAGTTTCTCGCGACAGGTTACCAGGGTCTTGAAACCGGCATAGCTGCCATCACCGCTGTGTTCACACTGGTCTTTGCCTATATCGGTGGCTTGCATTTCTTCCTGAAAGAACAACCCATCCTAACGCGTCTTGCCATATTCATTCTGTTCATCGGAGCCTATGTGTTCCTGCACATGTTTCTCTATTCAGCATCCTTGTTCGGACAAGAGTGGCTGGATGCGAGATCGGCTGTTGAAGGCGCAAATGCTTCTGGCGATGGCCTATCCAGCTTCTACGCGGAAAATAGTGCGGCCATCATGCGTTGGGTCTGGGCACTTATTGCAGCGGCTACTCTTGGCCTCGTCACTATCGAGACCTTCCGAAATCGCTAAGAAGTTATCCCCGCCCGTCAGACCACCCGTATCCTCAACGCAGCCTCGCGTCTCAACCGCGTGAGGTGCGCTGCGGGTCAGTCCCCGGCCTGCAGCGTGGGATGCGTTGCCTTGAAATAAAAGGAAACGCCATGCCACGGCTAAGGCACGGTCATCTACATACGTCTCCGTTCTCAAGTAGGTCTTGCATTTGCTGAACGCTGGTTCTGGCTGGTGTTCCGTCGCGGTCAAGATCCGGGTGATAAAGTGCCTCTAACGCGCACTGTACTAGTGGCGAGAGAGTTACGTTTCTCTCGCCCATTGTTCCCGAAACAGTAAGCAAGGAATCCGCGCTAAATCTCTTGACTCCCTTCAGACCAGATGCTGCTAGGAAAGCTTTGAGTGCACAGGAAAGTTTGCCTT
>JBCBUN010000367.1:0-2693 GCA_039818145.1 Pseudomonadota bacterium | reverse complement strand
GAGGCTAAAGCCTTGAGGCAACGCTAACTGTGAGATTTCTAGACGCGATATTTACTAACGCCCGTAAGTTCACCTGTTGAGGAAATTCTGAGCAACCATTTTCAATGTCATTTTTTAGTTTTTTATCATGGGAAAAGTAGTTCAGGCCGTCAACAATACAGTTAATCCCTTCTATAAATATGGCAGCAGCCGCAGCGAGCGTTTCTCGATTTATGGTGCAGGCGCAGCCTATGGCAATGGTGGTAACGACACCCTGCGCTTCGGCGGCACCGGAGCAGGTACGTTCAACCTTGCTGAAATTGATACCGGGACCGACACACTCAAGTACCAGTCATTTGAGACCTTCAGCGTTACGGGTGGTGAGTGGACGTTCAACAACACCACAACCGTCCCCTTCGCCATTAACGGCGGCACAGTCAAAGGCACCGGCACCTTCGGCGGCCTCACTGCCAATGCAGGTGGCACGCTGGCGCCGGGCAACTCCATCGGCACCCTGAATGTCGCAGGCAATGTGGTCTTTGCACCGGGCTCCATCTATCAGGTGGAAATCAACGAAAACGGCACATCTGACCAGATCGTCGCAACAGGTACCGCCACCATCAACGGCGGTACGGTTCAACTTCTTCCCGAGCCCGGCACATATGCCACACCGCAGACATACACAATTCTGACAGCCGCAGGCGGTGTGGTTGGTGTGTTCACCAATCTGACAGTTGCCAACAACTTTGCCTTCTTGAACCCGACGCTGGTTTATGGCGCGAACAACGTGCAGCTAACCATTGGTCAGGCATCAGCCTTTGGCACCGCTGCCTTCACCCGAAATCAGCAGCAAACAGCCGCCGTATTAACAGCGGTGAGCGGTACAGCGACCGGTACCCTGCAGACGGCACTCAACAACCTGACGATACAAACCGGACCTGGCGCGCGATCTGCCTTTGAAAGCCTCAGCGGCGAAATACACGTGGCAGGCGCATCTGCGGCCCTCCTCAACATCAACCACGTTGCCGACACCATGCGACGCGGCGACGGTGCATTTTCGCGCAGAGGCACCAGAACCGCCAATGCGGGCGGATACATCCAGCTGGCTCAGGCAACGCTTGGCCAAACGGCAACGGATGCAGCCGATGTTCTTGTCGCTGCTGCACCGGGCGCTGCTGCCCGCAATCTTGAAGGTGCTGAAGGCTCGCCCTGGACCTACTGGACAAGTGCCCTTGGTTCCACCGGACAGATCAACAGCGACAGCAATGGCCGCAAGACCGAGCACAATCAGATCGGCATTGCCGCCGGTGCGGAGTATCGCCTGTCCGGCACTACATCCGCAGGCCTATCGGTCGCCTACCTCACCAACGATGCTGACCTTGGCGGTCAGGATATGGACCGCAATGCCTATCTGATCGGCGCCACAGGCCGCCATTCAAGCGCCTGGGGCATCGATGTTGAAGGCTCCGTCGGCTACGGCTTCCAGGACGTGGATACGACCCGCAACATCACCATCGGGAACTTCGCTGCGACGGCTAATGCCGACTATGATGCGCACTCGGTCTTTGCATCTGTTGAAGCCTCAACCACCCGGACAGCGGGCCACCTCGCATTTCGCCCGTTTGCAGGTGCAACCTACGTCTACACTGACGTGGATGGCTTCTCTGAGACCGGCGCAGGTACGGCGGGGCTGGTCAATGATGGTGAACAGTACAGCTCTCTGGTGGGACGTCTAGGCGTAGAAGTTTCAACACAGTTCGAAGTGGCCGGACGCCCGGTCGTACCCAATGCCAGCGTCGCATGGGCCCGCGAGCTCGGTGACGTCACCCAGTCAAGTGACTTCACCTTCGTTGGCGGCGGCGCATCATTTGAAACATGGGCCCCCGCCCGTGGGCGCGACAGTGCAGAAATCGGCGTCGGCGTGGCGGCCCTGGTCGCAGACAATGTCAGCGCACACCTTGGCTACCAGGGCACAGTCTCCAACAAGGATCAGGACAACGCCCTGTCAGCCGGCGTTCGGTTCAAGTGGTAACGACGCCTTAGGCCGGACGTCCCTTTACAGGACGCCACATGGGATAGATCGGCGGGCACCCCTCAGGGAGGTCCGCCGGCACGTCACGCAGCTCGAAACCGTAGCGCTGATAGATAGGGATGTTGTCGGCCTTACTGGATTCCAGATAGGTCGGCATGCTTGCACGATCGGCCTGGGCAAGACCCGATCGCAGCAAAGCCCCGCCAAGCCCCTTGCCCTGCCCGCCAGGCAGGACGCCGATCGTAAAGAGATAGAAGTGCGGCTCCTTTGGCGTAACTCTCTGCATGACAGAGCCAAAAGCAGCACTGCGTCCAAGGGCGGACGGAACACCACAGACCATCATGTCGAACAGGGCTGCCAGCTTCTGAAAGCCCGCCAACTCCCCGTGGCCGCCCGGAGGCATCCACATTGTTGCCCCCTGTTCATTGTCCAGATACTCCGCAAATCCGTCCGGCACATACACATGCGTCGCCAGCCGGGTCATAAGCCGGGTGATCAACTTTGGATTCTGGAGAATCCACAATGAAATGGGATCATCAGCAAAGGCTTCGCCGGTGATCTGTCCAACAAGGCGGGCTTTTTCCGGCCCCGCACGATGAATCACATGATCAGTCATTATGGCTTGTAGATATCGACAACATCGCTTGTGGTGATGAGCGAAAACAGACCTGCACCGCCAGAT
>JBCBUN010000366.1:0-2696 GCA_039818145.1 Pseudomonadota bacterium | reverse complement strand
GATTGTTGTGCAGGTTGCCGCCGAGTGGGTCGTTGCCAGCGCAAGTCTGGGGACCGGCACCGTAGAGGCTGCCAACCATTTCCAGCACAGCGCGTTCCACCACAGAGCGAACAGCAAGCTGGATTGGCTCAAGAGCCTTTTCGCCGGCACCAACGTCGATCAGGTTGCCGCCGAAGAAGTCAAATACACCTGCGCGCAGTTCGCGGCCTATGATCTGCTTCTGGTAGGAGATCACGTCCACAACTTCGAGCGTGGAAGTGCGCACCAGGCGAAGGTCGAGACCAACATTCAGCACATACTGCTTGGCAACCAGGGTTGCCGTTGTGCCCAGCGGATTTTCTTCAGAGAACAGGCCGTCAAGACCACCGGAGCGGATGTTGAAGTTCAGTTCCGTGATGCCGCCAACAAGATAGTAGTCGGAGCCGGGGATCTGGCCGGCGTGTACCTGACGGTATGCGCCTTTCTCACCGGTGTCGCCGATCAGCTTGTTGTTTGCGTATTTCAGCTCAAGCTCGGAGACGCCTGTGTCGAAACGTTCGACAAGACGTACGCCGGACTTCGCGAGGGCGGAGATGGCCATCAGGGCTGCGCCCTGGGTCACCTTGCGGCCGCCTTCAAATTCTTCCTTGCCGGTGTAGTCAGCAATCTGACCAACCGCGATGCGCGGACCGGACATGCCCTGGCTGCGCACGTGGCGGGACAGGCAACGCAGGGCCGTGGAGTACGGCGTTTCGTTGCTGATCACCGGCGCGTTGCCGATAGGTGTCGCGTACGTGCCGCTGGGGCCTGCAACAGGACTAATGCAGCCGGCCAGAGCCAGCGCGCCAAATGTCAGTGCGATGCCGCGGAGCGGGGTGCGTGTCTTTGTCGGGGATTTAATCAAGGTCGAGCGTGCCATTGAGAACGGCCTCCTGATCGCCATTGTTTATTTGTGTTGAGTTGACGATCACTGTGTTGTTGTTGCCATTGGTTACGACGTTGAGCTGGTTACCCACGGCCAACGCAGAGCCATAGATGCCAGAAGTCCCGACGCCAGAACCTTCACCAGCGACACCTGCAGTGTTGCTGAATTGAGTGAACGTATTGGAAACGACCCGATTCCCGTTTGCATCACGGGTTGACGGGTTAAACGCGCGATTGGTTTCGCCCGGCTGATCACCGTAAGGGGTGTTCATGGTGTAGTTCTCTTCCCACGGCTCGTTGGCCGCCAGAGCTTCACCTGCCGTCATGCTCAGGGCTGCAATGCCCAGCGCTGCAACGCCACCGGCTACAGCTGCGAACCAATCGGCGCGCTTCTGTGCTTTTTTCTGGTTTTGCGTAGAGCCCAACATGGCGTGTCGCTTTCCTTCGTTGATGTGCGTCCGGGGGTGGCGCACAGACCGATAGGAGCAATGGCCGTGCCAGCGAAAAACCGTGCCGTCCGAATACGGATTAACCATGGAAATGGCAGTTTTCATTGATGAGGGCTGGTGGCGATCGTTCATGAAGCTGACAATCGCGAGAACCGTGCCAGTCTGAGATGTCCCGCTTTGATCCAAAACGGGACAGTCGGCTGTTCAGGGCGTGCTTAAACGGGGCAGGGTGAGAGGTGCGCTGTATTGGTGCGGCTTGCCAATTTGCTTTTGTTGCGGCCATCTAGGCCTGAAAACAATGCAAAACGCAGCTTTTTGGGAGAGATCACGTGCCAGCCACCCTCGAGTTCTTTTATGACTGTTCCAGCCCCTGGACCTATCTGGCCTTCTCCCGCGTGGAGGATGTGGCCAAGCGGGCAGGGGCCACCATCGATTGGCGGCCGGTTCTGGTGGGTGGCATCTTCAACAAGGTTAATGAGGCGGTCTACGAGCAGCGGGCCAACCCGCACCCCGTCAAAGGGCGCTACTACGTTAAGGATCTGCAGGACTGGGCAAAGTTCTGCGGCATCAAGATCGGCATGCCGCCGGTCTTCCCGGTGCGGGCGGTCGATGTGATGCGCGGGGCCTTCTATGCGCTGGATGAAGGCAAGATCGTGGAGTACAGCCGCGCGGCTTTCGAAGCCTATTGGGGCGACCTTAAGGATATCTCGCAGCCGGAAATCCTGAACGAAATCTGCGATCAGGTCGGGCTGGACTGGGATGGCTTTCAGGCCGCAATTGTTTCTGATGACGTCAAAGGCCGCCTGCGCGCCAATACAGAAGAAGTGATTGAACGCGGTGGCTTTGGTTCGCCAACCATGTTCGTTAACAAGACGGACATGTATTTCGGCAATGACAGGCTGGAACTTGTTGAATCAGCCCTCAAAGCCGCAGGAGATGCCGCGTGAATGACGACCTGACCCCGCCAACGGGCTCAAACGACCGCCAGCCGCAGGCCAGCTATCCTGTTTTTCGCGCACCAACCATCCTGATCGGCCTTGTCGCCGTCTTTATCGGCATTCACCTGGCCCGCGAGCTGTTTTTCGACGTGGAGGCGGATTTTCGGTTTCTTGCCAATTTCGCGCTCATTCCAGCGCGCTATGGAGCGGGACCGGATGGGGCGCAGTTGGTCTTCCCCTATCCGATCTGGGGGGCGCTGTGGACGCCCCTGTCATACATCTTCCTGCATGGCGGGTGGACGCATCTGGTTTTCAACTCGGTCTGGCTTCTGGCCTTCGGCACCCCGGTCGCGCGACGGCTGGGGACTTCCCGGTTTGTCGGCTTCTTCCTGATTTGCGGCATCAT
>JBCBUN010000365.1:0-2696 GCA_039818145.1 Pseudomonadota bacterium | reverse complement strand
GCGGGTGCGCAACGAGATTGCAGCGCCCTATGCCATCAACGCCCAGGGGTGGAACTCCGGCCTTGAGGCCTATGTCGAAGCCCGCACCCCCGGCGTGCCGCGCATCGCGGTTGTGGGTGACAGCTATGTGGAGGCGCTTCAGGTGCCGCCCGACGCCAGCATGGCGGAGCGTCTGTCTGAAACCTTGTATGTGGCAGCAGACAAGCCGGGCGAGGTTTATCGTTTCGGCATGTCCGGCGCGCCGCTGAGCCAGTATGTCCACATGGCACGGCGCGAAGTGGCGGACTACAGGCCGGACTGGCTGGTGGTTCTGCTCATCCACAACGACTTTGACGAGTCATTCCGTTTTCAGGCCGGTCGCTACGCCAGCAGCTTTCTGAAGTTTGATGTGAACAATGGCCAGGTTGCCGGAGAGATACCGCCCAAGCCGCTGCAGCCGTCGTCCTATGGTTGGTTCCGCAATTTCGCGACACTGCGCTTTTTGGTCTATCGCTGGCAGGTGCGGCCGGACGTCATCCTTGCCAATCTGTTTTCCTCATCGCCTGCTGATGCACCTGCAGAACCGCCCGCGGAGCCGTCTGACGCTGCAACCCAGCCTGCTGATGTCCCACCGGCTGAACCGGCGACAGCGCCGGAGTTTGCCGCCAACGTCAACCTGACCGATGTGCTCACTGTGCGCAGCGACGTGGAGGCTGCCACCAGCTATGGCTTTGAGCAGCTGCAGCGTGCGGCAGATGATATGGGCGCCAATCTGTTGCTGGTCATGGATGGCGACCGCCGCAGCCTGCGCGAAGGCAACAAGAATGGCCCGGCCCTGGTGCTCAACGAGATGGCCGCCCGCGAAGCGGAGAAGCTTGGCATTGCCTTTCTGGATCTGCAGCCGGTGTTTTCAGCTGACTGGGACACCCATCAGCGGCGTTTCGAGCACGATGTGGACAATCACTGGAACGCCTATGGCCATGACGTGGCGGCGCAGGCGGTGGCCGACTACATCCGCCGACACACCAATTAGGACTGTGACTGGAACCGGCGTCCTGCGCGCGTTCTTGTTGTCTTGGCGCTTTCCATCACTATGGTCGCCTCAGGATTGATTCCCTGACGCTGCGGGCTTGGTGGAATTGGTAGACACAAGGGACTTAAAATCCCTCGGACGGTAACGTCCATGCCGGTTCAAGTCCGGCAGCCCGCACCATTGCCTTCTATGTTTCGCAGAAAAATGGGTATCAAAAACTTTTTGATCGAAGGCGTATCGGGTACCGGCAAGACGACCGTTGCCGAAGAGCTGCAGCGGCGTGGCTATCACGTTTTGCACGGGGACCGGGAGCTGAGGTATCGAGGCGACCCCAAGACAGGGGAGCCGGTGAAAGAACCTGTTCACGCCAGTGCCAAAGACAAAACTCTCTGGCGGCATACGCATCTGTTGTGGGACACGGACAAAGTCAAATCCGTCATCGCCGACCATAGCGTCCCGGTATCTTTCTTTTGTGGCGGCTGCCGGAATTTCAATCGCTTTGTCGATCTTCTCGACGGGGTTTTTGTCCTCAAGGTCGATGATATCGAAACGATACTTCGGCGACTTGATGAGAGAGTGGCAATAGACCCAACGGACTTTGGTGGCAGGCCAGAAGAAAAAGACCTTGTTGCGCGGCTCCACCGTACCGAAGAAGACATGCCCGGCAATGCCATCGTGATTGACGCTGATGCACCACTTGATGCGGTGGTCGACGACTTACTGCGAGAAGCCGCCAGGAAATCCCTCCGACAGTAGCGTCCTTGCCGGTCAGACTTGGCAGCCTGTCGACAGCGTTGCATTGCAGCATGTACCCAACTTGATCCGCCCGCCAAACTCGTTACCTTAATGACAGATTGTCATTCGACAGGGCGGGAAAAAGAAGATGCATGATCTGGTAATTCGAGGCGGGACGGTTGTTGATGGGACGGGCGCTGCGCCCTTCACGGCGGATGTGGCCATTGATGGCGACCGCGTGACCCTGGTGGGCGAGGTCAAGGCGCAAGGGCGTGAAGAGATTGATGCGACCGGCAAAATCGTCACCCCGGGCTTTGTGGACGTGCACACCCACTATGATGGCCAGGCTACGTGGGACGACGAAATGGCACCTTCCAGCTGGCACGGCATCACCACGGTGGTGATGGGCAATTGCGGCGTGGGTTTCGCGCCCGCCCGTCCTGATCGCCATGACTGGCTGATCGGTCTGATGGAAGGGGTGGAAGATATTCCCGGCACTGCTTTGGCCGAAGGCATGAGCTGGAATTGGGAAACCTTCCCGGAATATCTCGATGAGCTTGAGAAGCTTCCACGGACAGTCGATGTGGCAACCCATGTTCCCCACGGGGCCGTGCGTGCCTATGTGCTGGGCGACAAGGAGAAGCCCGGCGCTGTTCCAACGGACGAAGAAATCCAGCAGATGTCGGAGATCGTCGAGGACGGGTTGAGAGCCGGCGCGCTTGGTTTCTCGACATCGCGGACGATCCTGCACCGGTCGATTGATGGCGAACTGGTCCCCGGCACAACGGCGACCAAAGAAGAGCTTATTGGCATTGGCCGCGCGATGGGTCGCGTCGGCTATGGCGTGTTTGAAATGGCCAGTGATCTCAATAAGGAATGGAATGAGTTCGAGTGGATGGGTGATCTTAGCCGCGAAACCGGCATGCCGGTGACGTTTGCGGCTCTCCAG
>JBCBUN010000364.1:0-2710 GCA_039818145.1 Pseudomonadota bacterium | reverse complement strand
CCTTCTTGATGCGTTCAGCGGAGCTTTCACCGACCAGCAGATTATGATGCCGACGGATGTAGCCGATTATGGCTTCGTCCATCTTGTCGCCGCCAACGCGCACGGAACGCGAATAGACGATGCCGCCAAGGGACAAAACGGCGACCTCTGTCGTACCACCGCCAATATCCACGACCATGGAGCCGGAAGGCTCGGTAACCGGAAGCCCGGCGCCGATGGCAGCAGCCATAGGCTCTTCGATGAGGCGCACACGGCGTGCACCCGCTGAAAGAGCCGATTCCTGAATGGCGCGACGCTCCACAGCTGTGGAGCCGGAAGGCACACAGATGATGATCTGCGGATTGGCGAAAGAGCGACGGTTATGCACCTTGCGAATGAAGTGCTTGATCATCTCTTCGGCAATTTCAAAGTCAGCAATCACGCCGTCCCGCATCGGGCGGATGGCTTCTATGTTGCCCGGCGTACGACCGAGCATCATCTTCGCTTCATCGCCGACAGCCAGAACCTGTTTCTTGCCGCCCTTATTGATAATGGCGACTACGGAAGGTTCGTTGAGCACGATGCCCCGCGACTTCACATAGACCAGCGTATTCGCTGTCCCCAGGTCGATGGCCATATCGGCCGATAGCATCCCCAACAAGCCTCCAAGCATTCTTTTTCGCAGTCCTTCTTTGGGGCCCGCCGCATCGGCAAACCAGTTGGAATCAGGAGCGGCGGTGCTGGGTGCACCGCCGCTCAGTGTCTTGGCCGCGCTTTATGGCGCAACCATGGCCTCAGGCGCCGTTTTCAGGCGCTTTGTTTGCAGTCGGTTGAGCGCACTGACATATGCCCGCGCACTGGCAACCAGCGTATCTGTGTCAGCGCCCCGTCCGGTGACGGATTTGCCGTCCTCTTCAAGGCGAACGGACACCTCAGCCTGCGCATCCGTACCTCCGGTCACCGCATGGACCTGATAGAGCTGCAGATGTGCCTGGTAAGGCACCAAGGCCTTGATCGCATTGAAAATGGCATCGACCGGGCCGTCGCCATTGGCCTTGGTCGTGTGGGTTTCACCATCCACTTCCAGCGTCAATGCTGCTTCCTGTGGACCTTCCGTACCCGCCACAACGGACAGCGAAATCACCTTGATGTTTTCATTGCCCGCAGCAACTTCGTCATCCACCAGCGCCACAATGTCTTCATCGAAGACATGCTTCTTCTTGTCCGCCAGATCCTTGAAGCGCTTGAACGCATCCTGCAGCTGATTGTCGCCCAGCTCATAGCCCAGCGACTGCAGTTTGTCCTTGAAGGCATGACGACCGGACAGCTTGCCCAGAACCAGCGATGACTTGGAGATACCGACGCTTTCCGGCGTCATGATCTCGTAGGTCTCGGTGTTCTTCAGCATGCCGTCCTGATGGATGCCGCTCTCATGCGCAAACGCATTCTGACCGACGATGGCCTTGTTGAACTGAACCGGGAAGGACGTCACGCTCGAAACAACCTTGGACGCCCGGGCAATCATTTCCGACTTGATGCCGGTGTCATACGGCATGACATCTGCGCGCGTGCGCAATGCCATCACCACTTCCTCAAGCGCCGCATTGCCTGCCCGCTCGCCCAGACCATTGATCGTGCATTCGATCTGGCGCGCACCGGCACCAACACCGGCCAGCGAATTGGCAACCGCCAGACCCAGATCATTGTGGCAGTGCGTTGAGAACACAGCCTTGTCTGAATTGGGAACGCGCTCGCGCAGCATCGTGAAGATATCTGCATATTCCGTCGGCACCGTGTATCCCACGGTGTCTGGAATATTGATGGTCGTCGCACCCGCCTGAATGGCAGCCTCGACACAGCGGCACAGGAAGTCATGCTCGGTACGCGTTGCGTCTTCAGCGGACCATTCGACATTGTCCACCAGATTGCGAGCGAGCGACACGCTGGCCACGACCGCGTCCAGAACCTGCTCCGGCTCCATCTGCAGCTTGTGCTTCATGTGCACAGGGCTGGTGGAAATGAACGTGTGAATGCGCCCACGCTCTGCCTTGCGCAGGGCTTCGCCGGCACGCTCAATGTCCTTTGCCCCCGCCCGCGACAGACCGCAGATGACGCTATCCTTGATACGGCTGGCAATTTCGGAGACGGCTTCAAAGTCACCATTGGAAGCAATGGGAAAACCGGCTTCGATGATGTCCACGCCCATGGCCTCGAGCGTTTCGGCGACCTGGATCTTTTCACCCAGATTCATGGACGCGCCGGGCGACTGCTCGCCATCACGCAATGTGGTGTCAAAGATAAGAACGCGGTCGGCGCCCGGGGCTGCCTGTACGCCGCGTCGTGATTTGCTATCGGGTATCATGTGTCTCTAGTCCTTCTCGGGTCCAAAAGCATGAGAGACCCCTCCCATGCGGTTCGAAGATGTTGCTTCGTCCCCTGAATGCCCGCCCTTCCGTGAATTGATGAGAAGAAGGACTGCCAGCGCTCAGGGGCTGGTAAGGAGAAGGCGCGTGCCGAGAAGAAGCAGACGAGCGTAATCGCCGTCAGGGCCAAAGGCGCCTGCGGTCAATTCCGTCCCAATGATGTCAGCGCGAGCAATGCCCATTGCGCGTCTACCCAATCTTCGTCTGCCAAGCTTCGCAGGTAGCTATCCACGAATGCCAAAACCACTAAATAAAGCTAGGACTTGGGTGGTTAACGAAAGGTAACTAGAGAAGATGAACAGGGCAGA
>JBCBUN010000363.1:0-2713 GCA_039818145.1 Pseudomonadota bacterium | reverse complement strand
AACTGGGCCTTGACCTGGTTGAGACCCCTGAAAAAGGCGCCTATGACGCTGCCGTTCTTGCGGTCGCCCACGATGCCTTTGAACAAATGGGTGCCCGTGGCGTGAAAGAATTCCTCAAGCCTTCAGGCGTTCTTGCCGATCTCAAATGGGCCTTTGACGCGACCGACACTGACACCCGGCTTTAAAAAACCGACCACTCCAGACAGGACACAACATGACTTGGCTCGTCACCGGCGCCGCCGGCTTTATCGGTTCTCACGCAGCCCATGTGCTCCTCGACCGGGGCGAAACCGTGGTCGGTCTCGACAATCTCAACGATTACTATGACGTGCGCCTGAAAGAGGCCCGGCTGGAACGCCTCACGTCACGGGACGGTTTCACATTCCACAAGGCCTCTCTGGAAGACAAACCGGCCCTCACAAAGATTTTCGAGCAGCACAATATCAAAAAGGTCATCCATCTCGCGGCCCAGGCAGGTGTGCGCTACTCCATCGAAAATCCGGACGCCTACATTCAGGCCAACATCGTTGGCTTCCAGCACATGATCGATCTCGCCAAGGAGGCAAAGGTCGAGCATTTCGTCTACGCGTCCTCAAGCTCCGTTTACGGATCAAACGAAAAGATGCCGTTTGCAACGGCGGACAGCGTCGATCATCCGGTAAGCCTCTACGCCGCCACCAAGAAGGCCAACGAACTGGTGGCGCACACCTATTCGCACCTCTATGACCTGCCCACGACCGGCCTGCGCTTCTTTACGGTCTATGGCCCCTGGGGCCGTCCGGACATGTCGTTGTTCCTGTTCACCCGCAAGATCATTGCAGGCGAACCCATTGACGTGTTCAACCACGGCAAGCACCGCCGAGACTTCACCTATATCGATGACATTGTGGATGGCGTCATCCGCGTGGCCGACAACACACCAACCGCAAACCCGGACTACGACCCGCTGTCAGGTGATCCAGCCGCCAGCCATGCGCCCTATCGCGTCTACAACATCGGCAACAACAAGCCTGTTGAGCTGATGACGTTCATCGAGACAATCGAAAAGCATCTGGGTCTTGAAGCCAAAAAGAACTTCCTGCCCCTCCAGCCCGGCGACGTGCCCGCCACCTATGCGGACATTGAGCCCCTGCGCCGTGACACAGGCTTTGAGCCGCGCACCTCAATTGACGAGGGCATCGGCAACTTCATCGACTGGTACCGCAGGTTCTACAACTAGAGCGTCGACCTAGCGCTCATACAAAGCAGCAAACCGGTCCACGCACACTTCCATCGAAAACGACTGCTCAATGTGGTCGCGCGCACGCGCACCCAACGCCGCCCGTTCACCCGGCGAAAGCTGCGCGATCGACGCGATGGCAGCACTCAGAGCCATTGAGTCTTCTGCAGGCACCACGCGTCCGCACTCACCCACAATCAGCGATACATCACCCACATCCGTCGCAACGGCCGGCAGCCCCGCGGCCATGCCTTCGGCTACGGCATTGGGAAATCCTTCGCTCTTGGACCCCAGAACAACCATGTCGCAGGCAGACAATATCTCCGGCACATCACGGCGCATGCCCAGCACCACATGCTGCCCGGCGTTCAGCTTTTCCGTATCCGTTCCAACGAACACGCCGGTGACACCACCCGCATGATCCAGCGCCGCAATGGTCCCCGGCAGATCCTTTGCCGGGTCGTTACGCGCAACGATGGCGGCCACAACAGTTTCGTCACTCAAACCAAGAGTGGCCCGCATGGCAGTGCGTTTTTCAGGCATCGGACGGAATGTCTGCGTATCAATTCCGTTCTGGATGACCGTCAGCTTGTCCGGTGCAAACCCCAGTTTTTGATGCGCCCGACGGCCAGCTTCACTGTTAAAGACCACCGCACCGGGACGGCGGGACAACCACGCACCGAGTTTTACCACAAGGCGCAAACTCCAGCCATAGTCCGCCGGATCCATCTCAACAGATCGAATGTTCCAGATGAGTTTGGCTGGCGGTGCGGCGAAAGCCTTCACCAGCGCCGCGACAAGGTTCGCGTGGTAGAGCCACCCCTGAACCACATCCGGGTTGAACGCTTTAATGCAACGCGCCAGCCGCAGCAGTCCGCGCGGGTCAGGCACACCGCGTGACATGCCAAGCTCATGCACCACAAAGCCCGCGTCACGCAGGGTGGTGGCATGATCGCCCCCATCTACCATCACGGCGATTTCCTGCTCGATGCCGCGCGCGCGCAGCTTTGGCGCCAGCCCGGCCAGAAACCCTTCCGTGCCGCCACGGTCCAGTGATGTTATGACGTGCAGGACGCGGCGACTGGACATGAAATCTCTATCGTTTCCCTTGAGCCTCTAGGTGCTTACCCCTAAGAAATCCTGCGCGCAACGGCGCACCGCAATCGGACCCTGACGACGTGAGTGCAAACAAGCCCAATTTGATGTTCCTGATCCGCAGCCTGGAAACTGGCGGCGCGGAACGTCAGCTTGTGGCGCTGGCAAACGGGCTGGCCGACAAGGACTGGACCGTCAGCGTGGTCACTTACTATCCCGGCGGCGACCTTGAAGGCACCCTTTCCCCCAAGATTGCCCGGCATGACCTGGGCAAAACAAGCCGCTGGCACCTCATTGGCCCTCTGCTCACATATCTTTCGCTCATCCGGCGCATTCGCCCGCAGGCTGTTCACAGCTACATGGACAGCGCCAATCTTCTGGCCGCAGTGCTGCGGCTGT
>JBCBUN010000362.1:0-2719 GCA_039818145.1 Pseudomonadota bacterium | reverse complement strand
AGTTACTTCGTAGTTACCCGCCCATCGCAGACGAGTGAGCAATGTGCTCTATCTGTTTGTATTTACTGGGTTATTTTGGAGCGGGCGATGAGATTCGAACTCACGACCCCAACCTTGGCAAGGTTGTGCTCTACCCCTGAGCTACGCCCGCTCTGACGTGGACCGGGCAAAAGCTGCAAACCGGTCCTGATGGATGGAAAATCCACCTCAAGGGAGCGGTGTTATTGCGCAAGAAGTCGGCGATTGCAAGGGGCTTGTGATGCTTTGGAAATGCCAAAGGAACCGCCGATTCCCGGCATATCCCCCACGCGTGCCCTTCGCGTCCATCACGCCACCTTGCCGTCGGGTCCCCTATCCCGGTAAACCATGGCCCGGACCTGTCCTCGGGCGGGCCTCGCAGGCCGCTTCAGCGCGGCTGACACCATCATGTTAAGGTGGGCAAAAGCCCGGCGAACCCCATATTCAAGGGCAGCCGGTACAATCGGGGGCACAGCATTGGGCCCAAACCGCCACAGCGGCCCCAATCGCCATGGCACAATTGCCCGGCAGGAGTTTTAAGATGAGTGATATTCACAGCACCCCTGAGGGCGCAGCACCCCTGGGCGCACAAGGCCCGGCAGGCGACCTGATCAAGGATGCCACCACCCAGAGTTTTGCTGTCGATGTAATGGACGCAAGCCAGCAAACCCCCGTCATTGTGGATTTCTGGGCCCCGTGGTGCGGCCCCTGCAAACAGCTGACGCCGGTCCTGGAAAAAGTCGTGCAGCAGGCCCAGGGCGCCGTGCGGCTGGTAAAGATGAACATCGACGAGCATCCTGAGATCGCACAGCAGCTTCGCGTGCAATCGATCCCGGCGGTCTTTGCCTTCAAGAACGGCCAGCCCGTTGATGGCTTTATGGGTGCGCTACCCGAAAGCCAGATCAAACGCTTTGTAGAGACCCTGCTGGGCGGCGAACTGGCCCCGACACAGGCCGAACAGATGCTGGAAGCAGGCGCTGCCGCCATGGACGCAGGCGACATTGGTGCCGCCGCCCAGGCCTTTGCCGCAGTGCTGCAGGAAGACCGTGAAAACCCCAAGGCCATCGCCGGCCTGGCACGCTGCTACATTGCGAGCAACGACCTTGACCGCGCCACCGAAGTGCTCGGACTGGCTGAAGGCAAGCTTGCCGACGACCCGGACATCAAGGGCGCCGTGGCAGCCCTTGAGATTGCCCGCTCAGGCCCTGCCGAACCGGAAAACGATCTGTCGCCCCTGCTCGCCAAGCTGGAAGCAGACCCCAAGGACCACGAGACACGCATTGAAGTTGCCATCGCCCTCAATGCCGCAGGCGACCGCGACGGTGCAACCGACCATCTGATCGAGAGCATCCGCCTTGACCGGGCGTGGAACGAAGAAGCCGCCCGCACGCAATTGCTGCAGTTCTTTGAGGCATGGGGCCCCATGGACGAAGCAACGCAGGCCGGCCGACGCAAACTGTCTTCCGTCCTGTTTTCATAATCGTAACCAGACCATCCGCATACGGACCAAGAAAGGTCGCATGACCGAACGCTACTCTTCCACAAATGATCTGCCGGGCACCCTGCCCATCTTCCCGCTTGCAGGTGCCATGTTGCTGCCCCGCGGCGTGTTGCCGCTCAACATCTTTGAGCCGCGCTATGTGTCCATGGTGGATGCCGCCCTGCGCTCCGGCGACAGGCTCATCGGCATGATCCAGCCACAGACCGTTGGTCCTGCTGACGCGGGCACCAGTCCGGCCATTCATGACGTGGGCTGCGCGGGGCGCATCACCGGCTTCAATGAAACCGATGACGGTCGCATCCTGATGACGCTGACCGGCATCTGCCGGTTCAAGGTCAGCCAGGAGCTGGACTCCATGACCGCGTTTCGGCAGGTGAAGGCCGATTACGCACCCTTTGCAAATGATCTAGAGGCAGGCAGCGGTGAGCTGGATGTCAGCCGCACCGCACTGCTGGATGTTGTGCGCCGCTACCTCGACGCCAACAATCTGCAGGCGGACTGGGATGCCATCGAGCAATCCTCGAACGAGGCCCTGGTCAATTCCCTGTCGATGATTTCGCCGTTTGGCCCGCAGGAAAAACAGGCCATGCTGGAGGCCGACAGCCTTGAGCAGCGCAACCAGATTTTGATTGCCCTTGCCGAGATGGCGCTGGCACAAACACAGACCGACGATGATACAACGCTCCAATAGGAGCTGCCTTCACAGGTACACACCTCGCAGGAACTATAATGACAGACGACACCACTCCCGCTTCTGACAGCACATTGCACGCAGCTGCCGGCGAAGTTGACCCAAAGCTGCTGGAAATTCTGGTCTGCCCGGTCACCCGTGAAACCCTGTCTTACGACAAGTCGAAGCAGGAACTGGTGAGCAAGGCCGCCCGCCTCGCCTACCCGATCCGCGATGGCATCCCCATCATGCTGCCGGAAGAAGCCCGTGAACTGAATGATACCGAAGCCGGAGGCGCTTAGGACAAGAGAATGAGCGCGCAGACGACGCAGAGCCGGCCCTGGCCGACGGAAATCCGCCTCAAGAAGAGCGAGCGGATACTTGAGGTCGATTTTGATGACGGCACCAGCTTTGGGGTGCCTGCAGAGCTGCTGCGTGTCGAAAGCCCCTCCGCTGAAGTTCAGGGCCATGGCTCCGGGCAAAAAAAGACAGTGCCGGGGAAGCGCATGATTGCCATCAACCAGGTTGAG
>JBCBUN010000361.1:0-2725 GCA_039818145.1 Pseudomonadota bacterium | reverse complement strand
CACCAAATCCGCAATCTCGTGCCACACCTTGGAAAACTTACGGATTCCCGATGTCTTTCCCATTTATTGCGGCTTTTCCGTCCGAATCTCCGCCCGGGCCTATGGACGCGATGAAGGGCGTATTTGTGCCGGTTACGCAGTGCGCTGCGGTTGCCCTCGGCATTGAACCTGCATACGCTAGGGATATTGTATTGGGGAGCCTTGCCGGGCCTGCGTATCAGGCCCCAAAACGAGGCAAATTCAGCGCCTGTGGTGCTGACAATTGTGCCATCGGGGGATGGACTGTATGGGCTGCGTAAGAGGGGCAGAAGCCTTGGGCATCGGATCCGCAGGATCTCGCCTTACGTCACACAAAGCGTCGCGACACAAGGCCTCGCGTCTGAGCACGCTGGTCATGGCATGCTTTGCAGCCGTCCTTGGTGTTGCACTGGTTGCCACCACGCCTGCGGTCGCCAAGCCAAAATATGCCGCTCTTGTTCTGGATAAGTATTCCGGCCGCGTGCTGTTCGCACGTAACGCAGACGCAGCGCGCTACCCCGCCTCGCTCACCAAGATCATGACCCTGTACATCGTCTTTGACGAGCTGGCGCAGCAAAACATCAAACTCGACACCCCCTGGCTCGTGTCGAAGAATGCTGAAGGTCAGGCTCCTTCCAAACTGGGTCTTGACGCCGGCGACACAATTACGGTTGAGGAAGCAATCCTCGCCCTTGTCACCAAGTCCGCAAATGACGTGGCTATGGTTGTGGCGGAGAACATCAGCGGGACACAGCGCAAATTCGCCCAGAAAATGACCAAGCGCGCCCGCGAACTCGGCATGGCACGCACGACGTTCCGCAACCCGCATGGGCTGCCGGACAAGCGCCAGGTCACAACAGCGCGCGACATGGCAACGCTTGCTCAACGCGTCATGGATGATTTCCCTCAGTATTACGCATACTTCGGGACCGAGAGCTTCAATTTCCGTGGTCGGATTTTCAACAACCACAACAACCTGCTGGGTGACTACGAAGGCACCAATGGGATCAAGACCGGATACACCCGTGCGTCGGGCTTCAACCTGACTGCATCTGTCATCCGGGACGGCAAGCATCTGGTGGGCGTCGTGCTTGGTGGCAAAACTCCACGCGCGCGTGATGACCACATGGTCGATATTCTGGATGAAGCCTTCGGACGCGTGCCGCGCCGAGGCCATATGTCCATTGCATCGGCAGCACCTATTCCCCGCGCGCGACCACAACAAGCTGAACCGGCCCCGGTTGTGGCGGCTGCCCCATCACCTGCACTGGCGAGCCTGCAGCAACCCGCTACAGCACCTGTGCCTGCGGCACCATCAAACAATCTACCCATCGATGTGGCTGCAAACATGCTTGCGGACACGGCTCCCGTTCCAACGCCTGCACCGCGTCAGACGACCAGTTTCACACCCCCGACACCGCAAGTTCCTGAGCAACGCGCCGTCACGGTAGCAAGCGCCCCTTCAGCAGATGCGAAGGTATTTGAAGACGTCACCGCCTGGCTCGTGTCACCGGCAAATGCCCGCGAGAGCGCACCGGGCCTCACAGGCACCTTGGGTGCTGGCGACTACACACCACCGACCGAGACCAACTATGCAGCTCTCTCAGAGCCGCAGCCCTACACTGCAGCACCTGTGGGCGCCGCCTGGCGTATTCAGATTGGGGCTTACGCTGATGCCGCAGAAGCAGGACGCCGGATTCAGGCGGCCATGTCACGGGCGCCGGGTGTCCTCAAAGGCAAGGGCCCTGCCACAGTACCGGTCAAGACGGCATCACGAACGCTTTTCAGGTCCCGCTTCACCGGCTTCACAGGTGAAGATCAGGCGCGCAATGCCTGTACCACGCTCATCCGCGAAGGTATCAGCTGCATAACCGTACCACCGGATGATTGGTACGCACCGTCCGCCAACTAGCCGAAATTCCGCTGGACCATTCGCCAATGGCCTATCGGGTTTTCATGCCAGCCAGCAGCATGTCCTTGGCCTGATTGAGTTTCGTTGCCAGATAGGATGACCCGCCGCGATCTGGGTGGACCTTCTGCATCAAGGCACGATGTGCCAGCTTGATTTCCTCGGCACTGGCACCGGGCGACAGACCCAACACATCCCAGGCTTCATCGACGCTCATCCCTGCCCCACCGGCACCGCGACCGCCGCCATGCGCACCTGACCGCCCGGCTGAACCTTCATCTGCTTCTTCAGCCGTATCATCCCCGGCACTTTGGCCATGCACCCGTTCTATGAAGCTATCCAACAGGCGCAGAGATTCATCGTCGGCGATCAGTTCACTTCTCAAGGACCGCAGGTCATCAAGCGACATCTGCTCAAGCTGCGCACCTGAGAACGTGCCCTGACGGACACGTCCGCCCATCTTGCCTGTGTCATGGTCAAGCCACATGGAAAGCCAGGCCGTCTCAATGTCGGATGTCTGGCCGCTGCTGGGGCCACCACCAAACCCGCCCGCACCTGGAATATTCCGTGCAAACGATGTCAGACGACCCAGATTTCCCTGGAAGAGCGCAAAAGACGCCAGAGCAGCCGGGATCGCCAGTCCCATCCGCCCCGTAACAAGCAGGACCAATGCGACAATGCCCAGCAGGCCACCTCCGACAAACCGCACGATCCGGGCCAGAGAGGCAGGCGGCATGGAACCGGCCGCATAAACCAGCAAGATCGCGGCCCCCAGCAGGCATACGAATAGAGCGAAAA
>JBCBUN010000360.1:0-2725 GCA_039818145.1 Pseudomonadota bacterium | reverse complement strand
TGGCGGCAGCCTCTACGGCACATGGCGCTCAGCACCAGGTGCACCCATTCTTGGTGGCGACATGTATGTGGATGCCTACGCGGGCGCCGCATCGACTTCGTCTGACACATCTCGCATTGCACGCATCGGTGCCACACAGATCAATGCGCAGAGTGATACATCCGGCACAGCTCTCTCCGCCGGTATACGCGCCGGGCACGTTACGCGCGTCGGGCAGACGAGCATTGGCCCGGTCCTCGCGGTCGACTATGCCCGCATCCACACAGATGCCTATAGCGAACGCGGAGCCGGTGCCTTCGGCCTGAACGTTGCGGAGAGCGACGAAGTGTCCATCACCTCCACCCTCGGCGTTCAGGCAGCGCACGAATTCTCTGTCTTGGGATGGGATGTCGCGCCGTATGCAAGTGCCGGCTGGGTGCATGAGTTTGAACACGACGCACCGGTGACCACTGCGAGCTTTGCAGGCGCTGCTGGCGCGCGCTTCCAGACCACCGGCCTTGCCCGTGACAAGGACTGGGTCCGGGCAGGCGGCGGCATCGCTGTTCGTGCCGGATCAGCCACACTGGTGAATACGGGAATAAACACCGACTTCGGGCGCAGCGGTGTCAACAGGACACAGATAAGCCTGACCATGCGGTCTGCATTCTAGAGCGGCTGAAGAATTTCGATCCGGTTGCCGAATGGATCAGCGACGAAAAAGCGGCTGAAGCCTTCAAGGGCATTGTCGTCCTTGACGTCCACGCCGCCCGCGATCATCCGGTCGCGTATAGCGTCGAGATCAGACACCTGAAAAGCAGGATGTGCTTTTTTGGCTGGGCGGAACTCGGCTTCGACGCCCAGATGCACGCGGATATCACCGCTTTCAAACCAGCAACCGCCGCGCTTGGCAAGCTCTGCGGGCTTGGGCACTTCCGGCAGACCCAGAAGCTGGTCATAAAACCGCCGCGCTGCATCTTCTTCGCCCTTTGGCATGGCCAGTTGAACGTGATGCAGCGCGGTGATTGTCATGTTTGGTTCTCTCAGCAGTTAGACCTGCCGCTCCACCATCATCTTCTTGATTTCCGCAATGGCCTTGGCCGGAGACAGCCCCTTCGGACAGGCCTTGGCGCAGTTCATGATGGTGTGGCAGCGATACAGCCGGAATGGATCTTCCAGATTGTCCAGGCGCTCGCCCTTGGCTTCGTCGCGGCTGTCTGCCAGCCAACGGTAGGCCTGCAGAAGCGCAGCCGGGCCAAGATACCGATCCTGGTTCCACCAATAGCTGGGGCAGGCTGTCGAGCAGCAGGCGCACAGAATGCACTCATACAGCCCGTCGAGTTTTTCGCGGTCTTCGCGGCTCTGCTTCCACTCTTTCTCAGGGGCGGGCGTATCCGTCTTGAGATAGGGTTCAATGGACGCATGCTGCGCGTAGAAATTGGTCAGGTCCGGCACAAGGTCCTTCACCACCTGCATATGCGGCAGCGGATAGACCGACACAGTACCCGACACATCCTCAATGGCCTTGGTGCAGGCCAGCGTGTTGGTACCGTCGATGTTCATCGCGCAGGACCCGCAAATGCCTTCGCGGCAGGAGCGCCGGAATGTCAGGGTCGAGTCCATCTCGTTTTTGATCTTGATAAGTGCGTCGAGCACCATCGGACCACAGGTGGACATGTCCACCTTGTAGGTGTCGACCCGTGGGTTCTCATCGTCGTCAGGCGACCAGCGGTAAACCTTGAAGGTCTTCACCTTCTTGGCCCCTTTGGGCGCAGCATGGGTCTTGCCCTTGCCATTGATCTTCGAATTACGCGGCAGCGTCAGTTCGACCATGGTTCCAAGTCCTCTTTACGCTTAATAGACGCGCGCCTTGGGCGCGATGTATTCAATGTCATTGCTCATGGTGAAGCTATGAACGGGACGGAAGTCGAGGGACACGTCACCCTTGTCATCAACCCATGCCAGCGTGTGCTTCATCCACTCATCGTCGTTACGATCAGGATAGTCTTCACGGGCATGACCACCGCGGCTTTCCAGACGATTGGCAGCTGATGTCATGGTGACAGCCGCCTGTGAGATCAGATTGTCGAACTCAAGCGTTTCGATCAGGTCTGAATTCCAGATCATGGAGCGGTCCGTGACCTTGATGTCCGGCAGGCCGGAGTAAATGTCCGCCATCTGCGTCACGCCTTCGTTCAGCGTTTCGCCGGTGCGGAACACAGCGCAATTGGTCTGCATGTTCTTCTGCATCTTGAGACGAAGCTCGGCTGTCATGGTGCCGCCATCCGCATAACGGAAACGGTCGAGACGATCGAGCGAAGCCTGACCTGCATCTGCAGGAAGCTCGCGCTGACGCTCACCAGGAGTGAGGATTTCAGCACAACGCAGACCGGAGGCACGACCAAACACAACAAGGTCAATCAGCGAGTTGGAGCCCAGACGGTTCGCACCGTGTACGGACACGCACGCCGCTTCACCAATGGCCATGAGGCCCGGCACAACGGCATCAGGGTCACCGTCCTTGGGTGCCACGACTTCACCGTGATAATTGGTGGGGATGCCGCCCATATTGTAGTGGACCGTCGGCAGAACCGGGATCGGTTCCTTGGTGACATCTACACCGGCAAAGATGCGTGCGGATTCAGAAATACCCGGCAGGCGTTCCGCCAGGATCTTTGGATCAAGGTGATCAAGATGCAGGAAGATGTGATCTCCCTCATCACCGACACCACGACCTTCGCGGATTTCC
>JBCBUN010000359.1:0-2743 GCA_039818145.1 Pseudomonadota bacterium | reverse complement strand
ACCCCATGCCATAGGCGGACAGCAAGCCGGACATGGGGTGGATGATGCAGGTTTCCATGCCCAGCGCATCAGCCACAAGACACGCATGCTGACCGCCGGCACCTCCAAAGCTAGTGAGCGCGTAGCGCGTCACGTCGTAGCCGCGTTGCACGGAGATCTTCTTGATGGCCTGCGCCATGTTCTCCACGGCGATCATCAAAAAGCCCTGAGCAATTTCCTCGGGCGTTGATTGCGTACCGGTGGCAGATGAAATGTCTGACGCGAGTTTCTCAAACTTCTGCGTCACGGCCTCGAGGTCCAATGTTTCATCCGCATTGGGTCCGAAAATCTTTGGAAAATGATGCGGCATCAGTTTGCCGGTCATCACGTTTGCGTCCGTCACCGTCAGGGGTCCACCGCGCCGATAGGCGGTCGGGCCCGGGTCAGCGCCGGCGCTGTCGGGACCCACGCGCATGCGGCTGCCGTCAAACTGAAGCAGCGAGCCGCCGCCTGCGGCCACCGTGTGAATGCGCATCATGGGGGCACGCATCCGCACGCCGGCGACTTCTGTTTCAAATGCGCGCTCAAAGGTGCCGTCGTAGTGGCAGACATCTGTCGATGTGCCGCCCATGTCAAAGCCAATAATCTTGTCGTGCCCGGCAAGGTGACTGGTTTCTACCGCCCCAACGACGCCACCTGCTGGCCCCGACAATATGGCGTCCTTGCCGTGAAACAGATCCGCATCGGTGAGGCCTCCGGAGGATTGCATGAACATCAGTCGGGTGCCGGTCGCGTCCCGGTCAAGCGCAGATGCCACGCGATCCACATAGCGGCGCAAGATGGGGGAGAGATACGCATCCACAACGGTCGTGTCACCGCGGCTGACAAACTTCATCAGGGGGCTGGTGCCATGGCTGGTGGAAATCTGGGTGAAGCCGATGTCACGGGCTATTTCGGCAAGCCGTTCTTCGTGCGCCTGATAGCGGTAGCCATGCATCAAACAGATGGCGACAACTCTTGTGCCCTGATCAAACACCGCCTGCATGTCCGCGCGGGCGCGGGCTTCGTCGAGGGGAATCAGAACTTCGCCGCCGGACGAGTAGCGTTCTGTTGCTTCCACCACGTCCGCGTATAGAAGCTCCGGCAGGTCGATGGCGAGTTTGAAGATGTCTGGTCGCGCCTGATAGCCAATGCGCAAGGCGTCCTTGAAGCCTTTGGTGGTGACAAACAGCGTGCGCTCGCCTTTGCGTTCGAGCAGTGCGTTGGTGGCAACGGTCGTCCCCATCTTTACCGCGTTGATTTTTCCCGCAGGCAGGGGAGCCTCCGATTCAACACCGAGAAAACGACGGATGGCTTCAAGGGCTGCGTCCTCATAGTTGTCAGGATTTTCAGACAGCAGTTTGGCGGTGTGCAGCCGGCCTGCAGGGTCCCGTGCTACCACATCCGTGAAGGTACCCCCACGGTCGATCCAGAAATCCCATTTTGCGGTGCTGTGCTGTGTCATTGGAGACGGTGATACTGCGTTTTGAGCCAGAGTGCGAGATGGCGAGGCATGGCGGGCGTGGGGAAGCGCGCTCTTGCATTTAAGGGCTGCGGCGCCGTGTGCAATGTCGCGTCACCGCCCATGCCTCTATACAGTGCCCCCATGAGTCTGTGGGATCGCATCGCCGGGACGGCACAGTCCGTCCTTGAAACACTGAAGAGCCTCGTTGGAAGCGGCGAAGGCGCGTCCGGTGTTGCTTTTACCATTGCCGTCATTGCGCTCTCCGCCAAGATGGCAAAAGCAGACGGCATCGTTACGCCGGATGAGGTGGAGGCTTTCTCACAGGTTTTTACCGTAGAACCCGGTGACGAGGCCCATGTGGCCCGGGTCTTCAACCTGGCGCGCCAGGACGTTGCAGGTTTTGAAAGCTATGCCCGACAGGTGGCCGGCATGTTCAAGGATCGCCCCGGCGTGCTTGAAGACGTGGTTGATGGCCTGTTCCACATCGCGCTCGCTGATGGCGTGGTGCATGACGACGAGCTGGCGTTTCTGAAAAAGGTTTCAGCGATCTTCGGGTTCTCCGATTTTGAATTCGCGCGCATCCAGGCTTCGAACACGGGCAAAGCTGTGGCTGATCCGTTCCTGGTGCTGGGCGTGACGCCGGATGCTAGCAACGCTGATCTCAAAAAGGCGTATCGCCGGGCGGTGGCGGAAAACCATCCGGATAGAATGATGGCGCGTGGCGTGCCGGAAGAATTTGTTGCACTTGCGAACGACAAGCTGGCCGCCATCAACACCGCGTGGGCGGAGCTGAAAAAGCAGCGCGACATCACCTGATCGGACTTCAAGGGGAGGGGAAGCACGGCTGCGTTGCGAAAGTGTCGCTCGCCGGTTCCCGCTTCGGCGTGTTAGAGCGCAAGGCATCATGACCCTGCCGCATCTAATCCTCATCCTGCTGATCTGCCTTGCCTGGGGCTTCAACTTCGTTGTAGCGAAGTTCGGGGTCGTTGAGGTGTCGCCGATGATGCTGACCGGCTCGCGTTTCGCGCTCCTGTCCCTGGCGCTCATTCCATTCCTCAAAATCGTGCCCGGCCAGATGTGGCGCATCTTTGTCGTGGCGATGACCATGGGCGGCATCCACTTTGCGCTGATGTTCGCCGCGCTTGATATTTCTGACACGGTTTCCGTCGTAGCCATTGGCGTTCAGCTCAACGTGCCCTTCGCGACCGTGCTCTCTGTTTTCATTCTGCACGAGGCCGTCGGGTGGCGGCGATGGCTTGG
>JBCBUN010000358.1:0-2765 GCA_039818145.1 Pseudomonadota bacterium | reverse complement strand
CCTGGCAACAGAAGCCCTCACTTTTTATCCCCACGAGCATTTGCACCTAAGTAACCACATCGCGTAAACGCGCTTTGACCTTGCATCCGCATTGGCGTTAAACAGACACCAATACATCCGGGTACCCCGGACCCGATACCGGACCTTCGGAGCAAAAAGACTTGGCCACTGATTCAATCCAGTATGACGTTCTCGCCCGTGAAGCATTGCGCCACGTGGTGCGCGACGTCTTGGAGCTTGCGCGCAAAGAGGGGCTGCCGGGCGAACATCATTTCTTCATCACCTTCCAGACCACCGCCCCTGGTGTTTCGATGAGTGATGATCTGCGCGCTGAATTCCCAGAAGAAATGACCGTCGTGCTCCAGCACCAGTATTGGGATCTCGAGGTCACCAACGAACAGTTCAGCGTGAAGCTGGCGTTTGGAGGCGTCCCAAGGGAGCTGGTTGTACCCTTCAAAGCAGTGACGGCATTCTTTGATCCCAGCGTCCAGTTTGGTCTTCAATTCACGGCAAATCTGGCAGAAGAAGACACCCCGACACCGGGACCCGCCGAAGTTGATGTCTCGGAGGACGACAAGAAACCGGACGAACCCGGCGAAGTCGTTAGCCTGGATGCTTTCCGCAAGAAATAGGCTTCTATGCTCTTGCCGCCAACGCTGGTGGCATGAACCGAACGCGCGTGCTAAACCGCTGGCCGTTTCGATCAACAGCCAGACGAGAAGCACACACCATGACGAGCACGCGCACCGAGACCGATAGCTTTGGCCCGCTGGAAGTCCCTTCCGAAAAATACTGGGGCGCTCAGACGCAACGCTCGCTTGGCAACTTCAAGATCGGCACAGAGACCATGCCCAAGCCGCTGGTCCGCGCGCTGGGCATCGTCAAGCGCTCCGCTGCCCTCGCCAACATCACTCTGGACAACATCGACCAGAAAACAGGTGACGCGATTGCCGCTGCCGGCCTTGAAGTGGCGGAAGGCAAATTCGACGACAACTTCCCACTGGTTGTCTGGCAGACGGGCTCCGGCACCCAGTCCAACATGAACGCCAACGAAGTCATCGCCAATCGCGCCATTGAAATGCTCGGTGGCGAAATTGGCTCCAAGGACCCTGTTCACCCCAATGACCATGTGAACCGCTCTCAGTCGTCCAACGACACCTTCCCCACCGCGATGCACATTGCCGCCGGTGAAGAAGCCAGCCATGCGCTGCTCCCTGCCCTGCAGAAACTGCGCAATGCGCTGAATGACAAGGCAAAGGAATGGGCGGAGATCATCAAGATCGGCCGCACCCATACCCAGGACGCGACACCACTTACGCTGGGCCAGGAATTCTCCGGCTACGTCGCGGCTGTAGATAATGGCATTCGCCGTATTGAGCAGTCGCTGCCTGCCATCTTCCAGCTTGCCCAGGGCGGCACCGCCGTCGGTACGGGGCTCAATGCCAAGATCGGCTTTGCGGAAAAATTTGCTGAAGAAGTCGCAACCCTGACCAAGCTGCCCTTTGAAACAGCACCCAACAAATTTGAAGCTCTTGGCACCCATGATGCGATGGTGGAGCTTTCCGGCGCGCTCTACACGGTGGCTGTCAGCCTGTTCAAGATCGCCAACGACATTCGCTTCCTTGGGTCGGGTCCCCGCTCTGGTCTCGGCGAACTGGCGCTGCCGGAAAACGAACCCGGCTCATCCATCATGCCGGGCAAAGTGAACCCCACCCAGTGCGAAGCGCTGACGATGGTGTGCACCCAGGTCATGGGCAACCACACCACAACAACCATCGCCGGCAGCCAGGGCCACTTTGAGCTCAACGTCTACAAGCCCGTAATCGGCTACTCTGTTCTGCAGTCCATCCGGCTCATCGCAGATGCATCTGTCAGCTTCACCGACAATTGTGTGGTCGGCATCGAACCGCGCAAGGACAACATTGCAGACCTTATGAGCCGGTCGCTCATGCTGGTGACCGCACTGGCCCCGACGATCGGTTACGACAACGCCACCAAGGTCGCCAAGACCGCGCACAAGAACGGCACAACCCTCAAGGAAGAGGCTGTGGGTCTTGGTTTTGTGACGGAAGAAGAGTTTGACGCCGTCGTCAGGCCTGAAAAAATGATCGGACCATCTGCCTAACGGACGGGACATGAGACCATGCCTGCGGAGATAAAACGATCAGTGACGTTGTCCGGCCATCGGACCTCCATCACCCTCGAGCCCGAGTTCTGGTCAGCGCTGAAGGAAATGGCCTGCACGCGTAAAGTCTCTGTGAATGAACTGGTACGCCAGATTGACGAAGGCCGCGACGGGGACGACCCGCGCGGCCTTTCCAGTGAGGTTCGTGTCCATGTTCTTGCCCACTTCAAGCAGGCGCCCACCTGTACCACGGACAACCAGACCTAAGGCGTCGCGCTCTCGGCTTCCTGGTCCGTCGCCAGATCAAGAATGACCTGCAACTCTGACGACTCGTCGCCACCGATGGCGTCTATTTCCTTTTGCAGAAGCTGCCGGCCTGCAAAGGCTTCCAGATCAACAGTGTTGACGCTTCTTTCCGGATCGGAAAAGTCACCTGCAAATACGATGGTCGCTGCTGGCGTACCCTCAGGCGCGTTGAGCGTAAAGGTCGTTTCGGTATCAAGTGCCGCCCGGCCGATATCTGCGTAGGCCGCGGCTTTTACCTCTGCCATGTCCACAGCAACATCAATGTCCGGTGCCCGCAACACGCCTGCCGTCATGGCAATCGTTCCAGCAATCTCCGAATAGGGCGTGGCCCCCG
>JBCBUN010000357.1:0-2773 GCA_039818145.1 Pseudomonadota bacterium | reverse complement strand
AAACTTGGCTCCTACTACCTGCCCATCACCACCCGGGCTGTCACCAAGACAGGCATGCAGTACCGTGAGCCATCGGGCTTTCAGGAATAGGAACGAGGAAGAGGGACATCCACATGACAAATCGCCATGGATACCGCGGCTACGTCACCAATCGCTCCTTTGGCGGCCTGCAGATGCCGGTGCCGGTTCAGGCTCTCGTCATGCGCGACTACTGCCAGCGCAACGGCCTGACCTACAAGCTGCACATCAACGAAAACATCTTCCCGCACTCCTACATCGTGCTGGAAGGCTTGCCGGACGAACTCAACATCTATGAGGGCATTCTGGCGACCTCTATGTTCATGATGCCTGCGCGTGCTGAGCGTCGCCGCCGCATCTATGAGCGCATTCTGGCCGCTGAGGGATCCCTGCACTTCGTCCTAGAGGATCTGGTCATCAGAACCGAGGCCGACATTGAGCCGGTAGAGGAAATCCTGATGGTGACCCAATTGCTCGGGGAATCTCCCTCACCTGATCAGGCAGGTGCCGCCGCTTGAGGGTCGCAGTCACTGGCGCTGGCGGCTTTGCCGGTGGCCACATAGCCAGACACCTGAAATCCGCAGGCATGGAGGTGACAGCGGTCGTACGCAGTGTGCGTGCCGACACACCGCTTTCGCTGGCCAATGTCGACGTGCAGCAGGCAGACCTGGCATCCGGGGTCATTTTCCCAGCGCCCATCAATGCCCTGGTGCATTGCGCGGCCGAAATACCTGCCCGTTGCCCGGACCCCGATCAGCTCTATGCCGCAAATGTCGATGCCACTCGCAACGTGTTTTCCGCTGCGATCGAAGCCGGTGCCACGCACATCATCTTTTGCTCTTCCATGTCCGCCTTCGGCACCGTCACGACAGATCTGGTCACGCCCCGGACCTCCGTTTCTGATCCCGACAGCTACGGCCGCTCCAAGCTCGCCGGTGAAACGATGCTTGATGAGATGGTCGCAGCCAGGCCGGATGTAGGAACTGTGTCCCTGAGGCTGCCGGGCATCGTTGGCCCCGGATCCCATGACAATTTCCTGTCAGCGGCCGCCGGTCGCATGCTCGCAGGCGAACCGGTTAATGCCCGCAATCCAGACGCGCCCTTTAACAATATTCTGCCGGTCACAAACCTTGCGAGATTCGTAGAGCATCTCGTCACACACCCCCTGCATGGCCATACAAGGTTAACGCTCGCCGCTCGGAACCCCGCCCCCATTCGCAAAATTCTGGCGGAAATACAGGCGGGAGCAGGCACGGACGTAGCCGTGGCCTTCGGTTCTGGAGGCCATTCTTTTCTGGTCTCGTCCGATGACGCCTGCGACCTCGGCTATCAACCGCCCGATGCCCTTCAGGCTGCCCGCCAATTCGGGCAGGATTGCAGGGATTTCAACGACTTATAAATCCAGATGCGAATTGCATTGTGGTCCGCCAATATGCTACTGACCCGCAGATCAATGAGGGGTTAGCGCGTGGCTTCCAAGAACAACTCTCACGAGGATTATTCCCGTGAGGACGACGTACAGGTCGGCTCAGAACGCAGCTTCGGCTTCGTGTTTGCAGCCGTGTTCGGCATCATTGCCATCGTCAAGGCGGTTTTCGGCGCCGGGATGACTAATTGGACCATTTTCTGGTTTAGCGGCTCCGGCATATTTCTCGCAATCGCCCTTATCATTCCAAGAATTCTACGCCCCTTGAACGTTCTGTGGTTCAAGTTCGGCCTGCTTCTGAACTCGATTGTCAGCCCGGTTATCATGGGGCTCCTGTTCTTCGTAACAGTGACGCCGATCGGTCTGCTGATGCGTCTGTTTGGCAAGCGCCCCCTGAACCTGAAATTCGAACCGGAAGCCGAGAGCTACTGGATTCACCGTACACCGCCAGGCCCAGAGGCCGGCTCCTTCAAAAACCAGTTCTGAGTGAGATCCAATGTCGTTTCTGCGTGAAGTTTGGGCGTTTCTCATGGCCCGGCGTAAGTTCTGGCTGATCCCCATCTTTGTCATGATGGTGATTTTTGGTGGTCTTGTGGTGCTGTCGAAGGGCTCCGCCGTGGCGCCGTTCATCTACACCATTTTCTAGGCAGCGCTGGACACATCACCGATGAAGATTCTGGGCCTTTCCGCCTTCTATCACGACTCTGCCGCCGCCTTGCTGGTGGACGACCGCATCGTTGCGGCCGCCCAGGAAGAACGCTTCACGCGTAAGAAGCATGACTCGGCCTTTCCGACGCACTCGATCAATTACTGCCTTGAAGAAGCAGGCCTGACGATCGACGACATCGATCACGTGGCCTTCTACGACAAGCCGTTCCTTAAGTTCGAGCGTCTGCTGGAAACCTATGTGGCCTTTGCGCCGCGCGGCTTCCGTTCTTTCCGCATGGCCATCCCGGTGTGGCTGCGCGAGAAGCTCTTCCAGAAGGACCTTCTTGGCACCGAGCTCAAGGAGATGGCCAAAAACGGCTTTGACCCGTCTGAACAATTGCTGTTCTCCGAACACCATCTCAGCCACGCCGCCAGCGCGTTCTACCCTTCCCCGTTCGAAGAAGCGATCGTGCTGACGATGGATGGCGTGGGCGAGTGGGCTACCACCTCCGTGGCGCACGGCAAGGGCAACAAACTTGAAGTCCTGCGGGAAATCCACTTCCCCCATTCAATCGGCCTGCTCTACTCGGCAGCCACCTACTACACAGGCTTCAAGGTCAACTCCGGCGAATACAAGGTCATGGGCCTCGCGCCTTATGGCGAGCCGCGCTTCAAAGACCT
>JBCBUN010000356.1:0-2777 GCA_039818145.1 Pseudomonadota bacterium | reverse complement strand
ATCACCACATCAATGTCGTCCGCATTTGCCATGTCGAGGCAGTCGTCGAACCACTGATAAGGTGACAGATCGACACCGCGATCCTGATCCTTGCTGCGTGCTGATACGCCGCCAATGACGATGGGACACCCTGCCCGCGTGGACAGAAGCTCAGCCTGCGCCGTCAGGATTTTGATGACGCCCGCGCCGACAGTGCCAAGCCCGGCAATGCCGACGCGGATGGGTTTTCCGCTTTTGGATTTACCGCTCATGACGCTTCAGCCGTCTTCTGGTCATCTTCACCCAAACGCAGGTCGGGTGTTTCGCCGGCCAGAATGGCGTCCGCGCTCTGCATGAAGCGTCGTACGTTGCGGGCTGCCTGACGCACGCGCTGCTCGTTCTCGACAATGGCCACGCGCACATGCCCGTCGCCATACTCACCAAACCCGATGCCCGGCGAGACCGCCACTTTGGCGTGCTCCAGCATCATTTTTGAAAACTCAAGTGAACCGACATGGCGGAATTTTTCCGGCAGCGGGGCCCACGCAAACATGGTGGCGGGCGGTGATGGGATGTCCCACCCGGCCTGCGCCATGGACTGAACCAGCGCATCCCGGCGGACCTGATACGTCGCACGCATTTCATCCACACAATCCTGCGGACCGTTAAGGGCAGCCGTTGCGGCAACCTGAATGGGCGTGAACGCACCATAGTCGAGATAGGACTTGATGCGCGTGAGTGCCGCCACGAGGCGCTCATTGCCCACGGCAAAGCCCATACGCCAGCCCGGCATGGAGTAGGTCTTGGACAGCGACGTGAACTCGATCGCGACATCCTTGGCGCCGGGCACCTGCAAAATGGACGGTGGTGGTGGACAGTCGTCGAAATAAACCTCTGAATAGGCCAGGTCTGACAGCAGGAACACGTCGTGCTTGTAGGCGAACTTGACCATGTCCTTGTAGAAATCGAGGTCCACAATCTGAGCCGTCGGATTGGAGGGGAAGTTCAGAACAACGGCAGATGGTTTGGGTACGGAATGCTTCATGGCCCGTTCCAGTCCGGCCATGAATTCGCTTTCAGTTCCCATGGGCACGTGACGGATTACGGCACCGGAAATGATGAAGCCGAAAGCGTGGATCGGATAGGTCGGGTTGGGCACCAGCACAGTGTCTCCGGGAGCGGTAATGGCCTGTGCCAGATTTGCAAAGCCTTCCTTTGACCCGATCGTCGCAACGATCTCGGTCTCCGGATCAAGCTTCACGCCGAAGCGGCGCTCATAGTAAGCGGCCTGAGCGCGACGCAGGCCGGGAATGCCCTTGCTGGTCGAATAGCGGTTGGTGCGCGGCTTTGAGACAGTCTCAACCAGCTTGTCGACGATGTGCTGAGGTGTGGGCAGATCTGGATTGCCCATGCCCAGGTCAATGATGTCCTCGCCGCGCCCGCGGGCTTCGGCTTTCAGTTTGTTGACGACTTCAAAGACGTAAGGAGGAAGGCGGCGAATACGGTGAAATTCTTGCGACATAACAAAGGTTCCGGTTCCTGCCGCGGCAGGTGCTGCGGGGCTCTAGAACCCCGCGCGAATGTCCCGCGGCATTAGCAGACAATCAGCGCTTTTGACAATGTCCCGGCCTGTGTCCCCTGGTTGGGGCCCGGGTGATTGGAAAGCACAAACGGCGAATGGCCGGGGTGCTGCCCGATGAGGGAACAGCCCCGGCCAATGAACCCCGAGGAGAAGTCAGAAAAAAGGCCGGCTACGCGTTACTCGAGAAAGATTTCCGCGCGCCGGTTGCCGGCTTCACCCGCGGGCATTGACTCGTAGTATTCCGGTGCGCGGTCACCCACCGCTTCGATCACCAGGTCAGAGGCGGACACGCCCTTGCGCATCAACTCGTTGGCGACGGCGTTCGCACGGTCCATGGACGCTTCGAAATTGGCAAGCAGGTGAGCATTGACCGGCAGATTGTTTGTCCGGCTTGACGCATGGCCCACCACACGAACAGTCCCCTGCCCGCGCTTCTTGTGTAAAGCAGCGACCTCGGAGATCTGTGCGCGATCAGCAGCGCTCAGCTTGGATGAACCGTGGCCGAAGTAGATGGCAACCGGCGCAAATGGTCCGCCTTCAGCGCCAGATGCAGCACCGGAGAATTCCAGCGGTTCATAGACCTGAATGGGAAGCGTCGGTGTTGAGCCCTGCTCAAGTGCCGGTGTGGCTGGAACCGGCGAGCCTGCCCCGATGGCTGAGTAGTCTATGACTACGCCATCAGCACCGACCTGGGGGGCTGGTGCGGACAGCTGACCGGAGTTCGGTGCAGCAGCGGCGGTTTCGCCCAACGTCTCATCAAACCGTGCAGCAACGACTGCCGGCACTTGATCGCGCACCTCTACAGGCAGCGGCGGCGCTGTGGAGACAGCAAATTGCGGCTGGCCGGAGGCATTCACCGGTGTCACAGCTGAACGGACAGGTGCCGAGGCTGCAGGAGCCGAAGCTGCCATTGTTTCAGTTTCATAGGTCGGAACAGAGCGTGCGGGCACCGCTGCGCGGCGCGCAGGTGCGGTTGCCACCTGACGGGCAGGCGCCGCTGTCGGCGCAGAGGCGACGCGAGGGGCTGTTGCCTTCGGTGCTGCAGACGGCACCGCTGCCGCTGTCGACGGAGCAGCAGCTGCAGGGGCTGCAGACGGCGCCGCAGGGGCAGTCGTAGGCGCTGGGAGCGTTGCTACTTCGACCTTGGGTGTTGTTGGCGCCGGTGCGGCTGGAGCAGCGGCAACTGGAGTCTCAACAATTTCACCGTCGTCCAACT
>JBCBUN010000355.1:0-2787 GCA_039818145.1 Pseudomonadota bacterium | reverse complement strand
GGCTGGACACTGCTCACCCTGTCGCACATGTCGTGGGGCGCGGAACTCACACCGGATTACAACGAACGCTCACTGGTTCAGGGCTGGCGCGAAGGATCTTTGATCCTCGGCATGCTCCTTGTGCTGATCACCCCCGCTGTCATTGACTACATCGGACCTGAGGATGTCGGCACCGCGCGTGTGGCAGCCATGGGCTGGTTCGTGATCATTCTGCTGCCGATTGCGGTTCTGGCCGCTGTCACCCTTGTGGGCGAGCGCGATGTACCGGAGCCCAAGCATGTGCCATTGCGCGAAGCGATCGGCGTTTTGCTGCGCAACAGCCCCCTGCGTCGTCTGCTGGCCGCTGACCTTGCCAACGGCATCGGCTCAGGCACCATGGCCGCGCTGTTTATCTTTGTGGCCGCGGACGTCCTGCAAATGGGCGCGTGGTCGAGTGCCATCCTGCTGGCGTATTTCGGCGCGGGTGTCATCTTCGTGCCGCTGATGATCAAGCTGTCTTATATCTTTGGCAAGCACCAGACGCTGGCGGCCTCTGCCGTGCTCAACGGTCTTGGCCTGCCATTGGTTTACATCGTCGGGCCGGGCGACGTCCTGATGATGGTGATCTTCACGGCCATGTTCGGCATCAATCTGGGCGCGGGGTCATTTCTGCTCCGCTCGGTCATGGCGGATGTGGCGGACCATGATGAAGTGGAAACCGGCAATCAGCGGACCGGTCTTTTCTTCTCCCTGCTGACCATGACCAGCAAGGTCGGTGCCGCGCTTGCGGTGGGCCTCACCTACTATCTCATCGACACGCTTGGGTTCGTGCCAAGCGGTGACAACACGCAGGCGGCGCTCGACGGTGTACGTGCCACATTCGTGTGGCTGCCGACCGCCATGTACTTTGCGGTTGGTGCCTTCATGTGGACATTTCCGCTGGATGAAGCCCAGCAACAGGAAAACCGTCGCCGCATCATGGAGCGCACCGAACGTGAACCCCCCATCGTTCCCTTCGAGTAGGCGGGCATTCGATTAAAGCCAGTTTCCGTATCCCCGGATCAAGTTCGGGGATACGGATTCTTTGTCAGGCTGTTGCCTAGGACGCGTCCGTCGCTGCACGCAGATTGGCAAAGATCTCCATGCCGAAATCGCCGTCATAAGCCGCTTCGGGTGTTGCACGCACAGCTTTATCCAGCGCAACGGCGTCCGGGCCGATGAGAATGCGCCATGTCTCGGCCTTTACGCCATCCAATATGACGGTCGCGGCCTGTGCGGCGGTTGTCGTCGCGCTGGTGCGGAAGTGATCGTTGACGGCAGCTGCCTCGTCCTCACTCAGGGCATCTTCTGCATCGCTGAACTCGCGGAATGTGCTGCGGGCGATGTTGGTGCCGATATGGCCGGGCATTACAACGCTGCATTTGACGTGGGGCGCGTTGAGGCGCAGGTCGTTGACCAGCGCTTCGGTAAAGCCCTTCACGGCAAACTTTGACGCCGAGTAGGCGGTGTGCGCCGTGTCTGATCCAAGACTTGCCCAGAAGCCATTGACCGAACTCACATTGACGATATGCCCTTCATCCGCAGCCAGGAGCAGTGGCATGAAGGCGCGGGCGTTGTTGTAGACGCCGAACCAGCACACATTGAATGTGCGTTCCCAGCTCTCCCGCGGCGTGGTGATGAAGCTGCTGCCACCGCCAATGCCTGCATTGTTGAAGAGCAGGTGGATGTGATCGATGTCATGGGCTTCGCGCACATGATCGCGGAACGCATTGACCTGATCCTCGTTGCTGACATCTGCCTTGAAGGCTGTGACCTTCACGCCCTGGGGCGCGCCCGTCATGGCGATCTCGACGGTTTCCGCCATGTCCTCTTCGGAGACATCACAAATGGCGATGCTGCAGCCGGCTTCCGCCAGTTGACGCGTCAGTTCACGACCAATGCCCGAGCCGCCGCCGGTTACGACAGCGATCTTTCCGCTGAAATCTTTCATGGGTGTTTCCTCATCATTTTGTTTTCGCGGCAACCTTACTTGGCTGGTCGCGTGATGGGAAACATCAAAGACGCTTTGCGAGGTCTGTTAGCAGCAACCGCAGCCGCCAATGTCGGCGAGCCCGTGGGGATTGTAGGCGCGCGATACCGCATCACGGGAAACATCCGCGCTTTCTTCAAAGTCAGCCTTCGCCTGACGCTGCATGTCGGGAGACATTAGGAAGTCCAGCGCCGTCATGGCCAGGGACTTGGCGCCATCCACTACGGCCTTGTCGCCAAGGTCAGAGCCTGCCCATTTGGCGAATTCCGGATTGTGGATCACGACATTGGCAGGGGCGCAGGAAATCATCGGGTGAATGGACGGCACGCGGTGGGAGACGTTGCCCATATCCGTTGAACCGGCAGAGCTCGACGGCAGCATGGCAAGGTCAACGAAGGTGCGGCCCAGCGTCTCGGCGTTTTTGACGTAGGCCTCGGAGATGGCGAAGCTTGTCTTCATGTCGAGATAATCTGCCTTGGCCCATTCCACTTCTGCGCGGCAGCCTGACGACAACGCGCCTGCATCAAAGCACGCCTGAACACGCACCTTGAGGTCGGCCAGGTCGCCTGCGTTCTTGGCACGCACATAGAAAAGTCCGGCGGCCTTGTCGGGCACGATGTTTGGTGCAAGGCCGGTCTCGGTGAAGATGCCTTGGACGCGTTGGTCACCGCTTATCAGACGCTCGCACAGCTGCGGCAGCACATTCGTCCGACCGAACGCATCCATGGCATCTTCACCGAGACCGGCCTTGTCGGGCACGATGTTTGGTGCAAGGCCGG